>BAXC01000005.1 GCA_001310375.1 Bacillus sp. JCM 19041
AAAGAAAAAGCTACTTGATTACGATGAAAATGAATGGGATTATATGATGGATGGTAATCTACACTCGGCTTTTCACTTGCTTAAACATATTGTTCCTGCAATGAGAGAGCAGCAATTTGGGCGTATTGTGTTTTATGGATTTCAAGGGGCCAACAGCGCTCCCGGCTGGATTTATCGTTCTGCATACGCGGCAGCAAAAGTGGGGCTTGTTTCGTTGATGAAAACAGTATCAATTGAGGAAGCCGAATATGGAATTACCGCTAATATGGTTTGTCCGGGCAATATTATGGGTGAGATGAAAGAAGCTACAATTGCGGAAGCACGTTTACATAAAGACGGTGATACGCCCATTGGTCGATCTGGAACGGGTGAAGATATTGCTAGAACAGTTCTGTTTTTATGCGAGGATAACGCAGATATGGTAACGGGAACTGTGGTTGAAGTAACTGGTGGAGTGGATGTTATTCATCGCTATCGATAGTGCATAGAATGGTTTTTGAATGAACACCTTAATAAAAAAGAGGTGTCTTAGTGAAGAAAATCATTTTGCTTATGTTGACGATAATCCTGTACACAACTTCAGTATCGCCTCCAATGGATGCTGTTTCCGGCGCGGAATTAATGGAATCTTTTTCTGTAAGAGTTTCCCTTATTGAAAATGAAACCATATATGAGTGGGAATACGATAACCCAGATCATTACGAGTATGAGGTGGGGAATACAGTTCAAAAAGGAAAAGAAGCGCAAAGTCATGTAAAACAACTTTTGAGTGAGTTACAATTAAATGAGCAAACAACTGCTGATGAATATGCAGAAAAATTAAAGCAACGCTTTCCTAATATGCAACGCTTAGAGATTCGTTGGATGAATAAAGATAGCGAACGCTATACATGGCTATGGACGAAATAAATCAAAACGCGGCCTCGAGAAGGCCGCGTTTTGGTTTTAAGGCGTTGGTGGGATTGTAAGAAGTGTCTTCGGGAAAATGGTCAATGGTACACCGCCGTCTTCAGTGACAACCACATCATCTTCAATGCGCACACCAGCTACAGCCGGAACATAAATTCCTGGTTCAATTGTAAACGTCATTCCTAGTTGAAGAATATCTTTATTTGCTTGGCTCATTGACGGCGCTTCATGAACATCAATGCCGAGTCCATGACCAAGTCGATGTGGGAAATAGTCTTCGAAACCAGCTTCAGCGATGATCGTTCTGGCAGTAAGGTCAAGGTCGCCGATGATTATTCCAGGTTTAGCAGCATGTAAAGCAGCAGTTTGAGCATCTAGAACAACTTCATAAATCGCTTTTGCTTGATCGGTTACCTCTCCATAAGCAACTGTACGTGTAATATCAGAACAATATCCATTAAGGACGACTCCTAAATCAAATAAAACAAATTCCCCTTCTTGAAGTGCACGATCGCCTGGCTTCCCATGGGGCGAGGCAGCATGATCTCCGAATAATACCGTTGTTTGAAACGACATCTCACGAATACCTTGTTTCTTTAATTGATATTCGATTTCTGCGATGACTTCAAGTTCAGTTATTCCTGTTCTTAGCGCATTAATTCCAAACTCTACACCCGCATCTGCAAAAGCAGCCGCTCTTTGCAAGGTCTCTAACTCTGATTCCGTTTTAATCAAACGCTGTTCCATCATGACAGGTTCGCAATCGGCAAATTCTAGCGAATCGCTGAGTTTGCCCAACTCAAGCACTCGTTCATAGGAAACGGTTCGCTGTTCAATTAGAACTTTAGTGGATGAGTGAGAGGATGTTTTTTTTAGTCGGTTCTTAATAATGTCCCAAACATTTTCATGGTCGCTATATGTAACTAGTTCGCCAGTGTAACCAGCATCTCTTACGACCTCTTGTTCCATTTTTGGAATGACGAGATAAAAATCGTCTTCTAATACAAATAAAGCAATAAGGCGTTCGTGAGGATTGGCGAGCAAACCAGTTAAATAAAATACATTTTCCTTACTTGTTAAAAAAGCAAACCAAGCACTCTCTTGTTTGATATGTTCTTGTAACTTCTTCAGTCGTAACTGTTCCATGTAATCCTCTCCTTTCTTAATTAGTATACGCTATGTAAGATTGAATGTTTAGCTGTATACTGAAAGGGCTATTTATAAAATAGAATTGATTGAAGGGAGCTGGAATAATGAAAGTAAGTTACCATGGTCATTCAGTTGTAAAAATTGAAACAAATGGAAAGGTCATCTTAATTGATCCATTTATTACGGGAAATGAGCTAACTGATTTGAAAGCGGAGGAAGAAAATCCAGATGTTATCTTGTTAACTCATGGTCATAATGATCATGTTGGCGATTCAGTTGAGATCGCTAAGCGTTCAGGAGCTTTAGTTATAGCCGTTGCTGAACTTGCTACTTATATGGGATTCCGAGGAGTAAAGAATGTTCATCCAATGTCAATTGGAGGCGCTTATGAATTTGATTTTGGTCGAGTTAAATTTACACAAGCTTTCCATGGCTCTTCCTTTACAGAAGAGGAAAACAAGCGAATTGTCTACACGGGCATGCCAGGTGGAATCTTGTTTACTGCCGAGGGGAAAACGATCTATCATTTAGGTGACACAGCTTTGTTCAGTGATATGAAATTAATTGGAGAACGTAATGATATTGATCTGGCATTTGTCCCAATTGGTGATAACTTTACAATGGGACCAGAGGATGCAAAAACAGCAGTTGAATGGATTGGTGCGACGACTTCGGTACCTATTCATTACAATACGTTCCCACCAATTAAACAAGATCCTAAGGCATTTATAGACAGTCTTACAGATGGACAAGGGAAGCTTTTAGAAGTTGGGCAAGTAATTGAGCTTTAGTGAAAAGAAGAACACGTTTTTTGATTCAAACCGTCGGCATATGCATTAAAATGATTAGGAACGAACGAAGGGTATGCCGAGAGCAATGGAAGTATCGTACATTCACTTAAGTCGCCGGTCTGTTTTTACGTGAATTTATCGACAAGCTGTGAAAAAGAACGCCAATGAGCGTTCTTTTTTTATTAATAAAGTCATACTGTAGTGGACAAGGAGGCGTCTAAATGAAACAACGTGCACTCATCTGTTTACTATTAGCCTGTATTCTCGCGGCTTATGCCTTTGAAAGGTTACCATTTGAAGGGCAGGGATTAAATCAAATTTTTGCTTATAGTTGGGCTGGTTTTTGTGCGCTAGTTATTGCAGGAAATGGGCTCGCTTTATTAAAACGGCCACGAAGAGTAATGGAATTGCCAACAGAGGAAGAAGAACTTGAGACAATGAAAAAGGAACGGCAATTTGGATAAGAAGTTGCTAGGCACTACGTCAAGTCGTATACTGGTAAAATAAGAGTGATACGGTGAAAGCGTGGTGCAACGTGACAACAAAACATGAACAGTTACTAGAATACATATCTCAACTACCGATCGGTGGTAAAATTTCGGTTAGACAAATTGCGAAAGCCTTGTCTGTCAGTGAAGGAACGGCCTATCGAGCGATTAAAGAAGCTGAGACACAAGGGCTCGTTTCAACGATTGAACGAGTCGGGACCATCCGGATTGAGAAGAAGAAAAAAAGACAATATCGAGAAGCTTACTTATGCAGAAGTGGTTAATATTGTTGATGGTCAAGTGCTTGGTGGACGGACAGGCTTGCATAAAACGCTTAACCGCTTTGTTATTGGTGCGATGAAAACCGAAGCAATGATGCGCTATGTAACTGCTGGTAATTTGCTTATAGTCGGGAATCGCTACCAAGTCCATAAAATCGCTCTTGAGACAGGAGCAGCTGTATTAATTACGGGCGGCTTTGACACGAGTACGGATGTAATTCGATTGGCAGATGAACTTAATTTACCTGTCATTACGACGTCTTATGATACATTTACTGTGGCGGCGATGATCAATCGAGCAATTTATGATCAACTAATCAAAAAAGAAATCATTCTTGTTGATGACATTTTAATTCCCTTACAAGACACTTATTATATGACTGTTACGAACCAAGTAAGTAAATGGCAGGAATTAAATGCCCGTACGGGTCACAGTCGTTATCCAGTAGTAGACAGCAATATGCGTGTACAAGGAATGGTTGCAGCTAAAGATGTGTTTGACCAACCAAAACATTTACCAATAGAAAAAGTGATGACGGCAAATCCAATTACTGTAAATGAACGAACTTCAATCGCGTCAGTTGCACATATAATGGTCTGGCAAGGAATTGAATTATTACCGGTGACAGATAGTGGTCGAAAGCTGATCGGCGTTGTCAGTAGACAAGATGTTTTAAAAGCAATGCAAACAACTCAGAGGCAACCTCATGTTGGAGAAACGATTGAAGAGATTGTGACAAGTCGAATGGAAGAAAAGCCATCAGGAAATGATGTTTTTTATACAGTTGAAATTAGTCCGCAAATGACGGATCAAGTTGGGACGATTTCTTATGGTGTGGTAACAACCATTATGGTTGAAGCGGCGAGGCGAACGATGAGAAAACATAAGCGTGGCGATATTGTGCTTGAAAATATCACACTTTATTTTCTGAAACCGGTACAGATTGATAGTCAACTAATGGTGTTGCCTGCTGTACTCGAGATTGGACGCAAACATGGCAAGTTTGATGTTTCGATCTTTAGAGAAGGTGAGCTAGTCGGAAAAGGAATGTTAACTGCACAGTTAATTGAATAATAAAGTTACGGAGATGCTTGAATGAAAAAAGCTTGTCCGTTAGAATGGACAAGCTTAATCAAGTTGGGCAACATAATGTTTATGTGCTTTAAACCCATATACAGCATTAGCAGCTCCAAAAACAAAGAAAACTACGCCAATAATGATTTCAAGGGCTGTGTACATTGAAAAGAATAGCAGATTAATGCTAAGCATTACCAAAACCGTTCCGAGTGCAGTCTTTGCCCTCGATTCAAGAATACGCTTTTCTAAGGAATCTTGCATACGAAAAGCTCGGATTCGAGTAACGATATAAAGTAAAAAAGCGGCAATTGCTATAATAATAAATAGCCGATCCATTCAGGAATCCTCCTTGTAAGGGTCACTAGCTCTATTGTAGCGTGATTTATCAAGTTTGACTAGTTTTTTAGGAAGAGGCGAAAAGATGATAGCTCGTATAGCTGAAAAAATAAAAAGAATATAAAACGATTATAATACACCGCCATCTGCGTCCAGACCCGGACGCACTTGGATCGCAATTAGGTTTAAAGAATATGATTTCATCATCGTTTCCAGACAAAACGTTTTTGTTGTTGGAGAAGAGGAACCATCATTAGCCTTTTTAGGAGCAATGGATTGTGTGCCAGATTCAATGTATCAAGGCGCACTTGTTATCGTCTGTGATACAGCAAATACGGGACGCATAAGCGATGATCGTTATAGCTTGGAGAAACGCTCATTAAGCTAGACCATCATCCAAACGAAGAACCATACGGAGATATCGTTCACGTAGATACAACAGTTAGCTCAACAAGTGAGCTCGTTGTAGCACTAGTCCAAGAAACGGATTTACTTAACTTAACCCAAGAGGCAGCTTTCCTCCTTTATGGTGGTATTGTTGGTGATACTGGAAGGTTTAGGTTTCGCAACACAACAAGTGATACAATGAGACGTACGGCATTGTTAATAGAAACAGGGTTTGATAGTCAGGATTTTTATGTGAATCTTTATAAGAAAACCTTAAGAATGGTGAGACTTGAAGGATATATTTTACAGAATTTCGAAGTGATTGAAGGCAAAGTGGGCGTTATGCGCTTGCCAGCCGATTTGCTTGAGACTTATGACGTCACAGCAAATGAATCGTCTTTGTTAGTAAATAGTTTTGCGGACGTTGAAGGGTTAGCGGCTTGGGTCTTTTTTGTTGAGGAAGGCGAGACAATTCGTTGCCGCATTCGTTCAAAAAAAGCAGTGATCAATACCGTTGCTAAAGAGCATAACGGCGGTGGCCATCCAGTTGCAGCTGGAGCAACTGCTTATTCGTGGAAAGAAACTGACGTAATTGTAGAGAAGCTTTTACAAGTATGTCAAAATTAAAAACAGGCGGAAGCCTGTTTTTTAATTCGTCGTTTTGCTTTCCTCTTTAATAATCTCGACATCAACTCGAAAATCAGGTAAAGCATAAGTGCGCTTAATTTCTAGAGTATAAGCATTGTCATTTACTTTGTAGGTTTTGTTCTCAACTGCGCTTTCCATTACTTCCATTAAACTTGCAATTGTTTCAATACTTGTTCCTTGTAAGTGTTGCAGTTCTTTTAGGACTTGTTGCCTTAACTCGTATACATTGAGCCTGCTTAAATGGTATTGTTCGGTGTTCAGGATTGTAACGGATACAGTTTGAACAAGCAAGTTTTTGGCATTTTCTTCGTTTTGTAAAGATAAGTCATTTATAAATTGGGCATTTTTGTCTTGAAGATCTTGAATAATGATGTTTTTTTTACCGATCTCACCATAAAGTCGATCGTGTTTTTGTCCATATTCTGCAAGGAAAAAGCTCCAACCAATTAAAGCACCAATTAATATACCAGAAAAAAAACGAAGCCAGCCTCGGTGTTTTTTGTAATTTGGGATGTACATTAAACGGGATCACCAACAATCCACCGTAAAAGAATTGAACCTGATTGAGCGCCGCAAAAAGCAACAAGAAGCATGGCAAGCGTATGATAGACGTCTTCATGAACACCACTAAATAAGCCGCTTTCAATTTTAGTAATCGCATCAAACGAACCGCCGATTGCAGCGACAATTGCCCAGATCTTCAAACTGTTTGACAGGCTATAGATTTCAATTAGGATCGGTTTGCCAATTAAAAAGGCTCCTATTCCACCAATTAAAGCGCCTCCAATCATGACGCCAAATGCAATAAAAAAATTCATAACTAAGTGGGCCAACATCTCTTTTGTCAAAAGCATATTCTCTCACCACCATTTATGCCTATACTACATATATAAGGACAAACACCCCATTTTATGACCGATATATTCGTAAAAATGAGGGCGGTGGAAAGGTAAAGGTACTTTTCAATTAGACATAACCGGAAAGGAAGTGATTTTTCGTGCACGCATTGCTTTCTAATATCTATAGCGAATACAGCTTACTTCAATCAGCCAATCGCATAAAAGAGCTTGTCGCTTATGCTAAAGAGGCAGGCTATCAAACGCTTGCATTGACCGATAAACATGTGCTTTACGGTGTGGTTCCTTTTTATCAGGAGTGTGTTAAGGCAGGAATCAAACCTGTCATTGGTCTAGAATTAAACGTAATGGCAGGAAAAGAACCTGTGTCGGTCCGACTAATTGCAAAAAATAATGTAGGTTATGAGCAACTGACTGCAATTAGCACTGAATTAGGATGTCAAACAGCCCCGAAAGGTATTAGCTTAACGATGTTTCAGCAGCAGAGCACAGAATGTATTGTGCTTTTGTCAAAAGAGTCTTTTCGGCAAGCGCCTAATTGGCAAAAAAGATGGGAAGCATTAACGTTAAATGCCGATGCCTTTTTGGAACTTGAAGGACGCGCGGATCAAGAGATTATTCAATTTGCATCCGCTCATACGATTCGATGCGTTGCCGCACCACCAGTGCGTTTCTTGCGTAAGGAGGAAGCAGGTACGTATCAATTAATTCGAGCAATTGAAGCTGGTACAACGATGGAGCACCTCTCATTGGAGGAAGGATGGGAGGATCAATATTTCCCTACTGTAGCGGAGTTGACTGATCGTTTTCAGTCAGATGTTCTCGCTTCAACAGAGGATGTAGCTAGGCAAATAGATGTGAAATTGCCGATTGAAAAACCACGTATTCCAGCGTATGACGGTTTGTCATTACAAGAATCTGATGAGAAGCTTAGAGAATTGTGCGTGAAGGGGGCAGCAGTACGGTATGGAAAGATTGAGAAAGAACAAAGCGATCGTCTGGAAAAAGAACTTAACGTAATAGCAAGCATGGGTTACGCATCGTACTTTTTAATTGTGGCTGATTTTGTCAATTATGCGAAACAGAATGGAATATTAACTGGTCCAGGGCGAGGATCATCTGCCAGTTCCATAGTTGCTTACACATTATTTATAACCGATGTTGATCCACTTGCCCATGATTTATTATTTGAGCGGTTTTTGAATCCCGAGAGGTCAGTTTGCCGGATATTGATATTGACTTCCCAGATTACCGACGAGACGAAGTGCTTGCCTATGTGAAAGAGCGGTTTGGTCATGAGCATGTTGCCCAAATCATGACGTTTGGCACATTTGCTGGCAGAGCTGCAATTCGAGATGCGGGGAAAGCATTGGCATTAAAAAGCTCCTTTGTTGACAAAGCTGCAAAATCGCTCAACCCATCTTCATTATCTTTACAAGCAGCGATTGAACAACGCTTATTTTCCGAACTTTCATCGCCAGAATTAGATGAACTGTTGTTTTGCGCAATTGAAGGGTTGCCTCGTCACGTTTCTACTCATGCCGCTGGTGTGATTATTAGCGACCATCCACTTAAAGAAAAGATTGCGTTGCAACTAGGGAACGACGACCAGTTGATTACGCAAGCAGATATGGACAGTTTAGATGCGCTTGGATTTGTTAAATTTGATTTTTTAGGCTTGCGAAATCTAACATTACTAGAACGTATGATTGACAATATTAAAGAAGAGACAGGTCAAACAATCAACCTACACAACATCCCTCTCGACGACAAAGCAACGTATCAACTTTTACAAGCAGGAAAGTCAACAGGGATTTTCCAACTTGAGTCGGCAGGCATGAGAAATGTGCTGAAACAGTTAGAACCAAACTCTTTTAATGATATTGTTGCAACTACTGCATTGTATCGACCTGGTCCAATGGACTTTATTCCAGAATATATTAAAGGTAAACATGGTGAGCAAACTGTTTATTCGAAGCATGCTACCATTAATCGTCTTCTCGAGCCGACTTTTGGGGTGCTCGTTTATCAAGAACAGATTATGCAACTTGTACAACTAAGCGCTGGATATAGTTTAGCAGAGGCTGATATTTTTAGGCGGGCGATTAGCAAGAAACAGCGCTCCGTGATGGATGAACAGAAGCATCAGTTTATGGAGCGGAGTCAAAAGCTCGGGTTTAGTGAAGAGGAAGCGGCATCATTCTTTGCTTTAATTGAACGGTTTGCGAATTATGGATTTCCGAAAAGCCATGCGACTGCGTATAGTTTTATTAGCTATTGGCTTTCTTATTTGCGTGTGCACTTTCCCACTGCCTTTTTTGCTGCGTTATGTTCATCGGTCTGGCAGTCTCGTGATAAGTTATACGCTTATCTGAATGAAGCTAAATCAGAAGGGATAAGAGTGTTACCACCATCTTTTTATTATAGCGACAGGCTTTTTTCGATTGAAAATGGAGCACTAAGATTTGGATTATTGCCGATTTCTGGTGTGAGCATCCAGGCAATAGAAGAATTAAAGGAGATTAGAAAGAAAAGGAAAGACAGCAATCTTTTTTCATTTGTTGCGAGCGTATCAACAAAAGCAATAAACAGAAAAGTGATTGAAGCGCTAATAAAATCAGGTGGATTTGACGAGTGGGGGAAGTCACGCTCCGTTCTTTTAGGAAATCTTGATAAAGCACTTGCATTTTCCGAACAAATAAGGAAGTTTAAGGATTCCGTTGGTGGATTGTTTACGATTAAACCAGCAACGCCGGCTTATCTCGAAACAGAGCCTTCTTCAGCAATGGAAGAGTTGGAGTGGGAACGTGAAGTATTGGGGTTTTACCTATCAGGTCATCCAATTGAGAACGAACGTGAAAGACTAGAACCGTTTGGGCGAAAGCGAATTGCAGAATGTTACCCTTCTCGAAAACAAGTCCGAATTGCTGGTTTAATAAAAGAAGTAAAAAAAATCTCCACTAAAAAAGGTGAAGCGATGGCTTTTATGACGATTAGCGACGAATCGGGAGAGTGTGATTGTGTTGCTTTTCCAAAAGTATGGAAATCATTTGAAGCGATTCTCTCCAGTCATTTGCTTGTATTTTTGGAAGGGGTTATGGAAGAACGTGATTCCCAAAAACAATTTGTGATTCAAAGAGCAGTTGATGTGACGAGTATGCGCGTTAATCGACCGAAACAAGCTCTTTACATTCGAATGATTGAAAGAGAAGATACTCCAACACGTTTAAGTGACTTGAAATATATACTCAGCCAAGATTCAGGATTGACTCCAGTTATATTGTATCGTGAAAAAGAACAAGGTACAAAAAGGCTTGCGGATGAATATGCCGTTGCGCCTAAAAAGCGGACATTGCAGCTGTTGAAGCGATTATTCGGAGAAGAAAATGTAGTTTTAAAAAGTGAGGATCAATCATAAATCGTATTCGCTTTATAGAAAGTTACTTTCTTTCTATTGGCGTATGGGCATGAGTTGTTTATAATAGAGGTCGTAGAATGAGTGGTCAGACCAGTAAGGTTTGAATACAAAGGAGAGAGAATTGTGCCTACTACAAGAGAAGAAGCACTTCATATGCACCGGATTAATCAAGGGAAACTCGAATCAAAAGCGAAGGTTCCAGTAAGGAATGCCCGTGATTTAAGCTTAGCTTATTCACCTGGCGTGGCTGAACCGTGTAAAGAAATTTTTGAAGATGTTGAGTCTGTTTACGAATATACGATGAAAGGCAATATGGTTGCAGTTGTTAGTAACGGGACAGCTGTGCTTGGTCTAGGGAATATTGGACCAGAAGCATCACTGCCTGTTATGGAAGGAAAGGCTGTTTTATTTAAATCATTTGCAGGTGTAGATGCATTTCCAATTTGTTTACGTTCAAATGATGTTGACGAAATTGTAAACACCGTTAAGTTACTTGAACCAACTTTTGGGGGTGTGAATTTAGAGGATATTGCGGCGCCTGACTGTTTTGTTATTGAAGAGCGTTTAAAGAAAGAGACAAATATTCCTATTTTTCATGATGACCAACATGGAACGGCGATTGTGACTCTTGCTGGTTTAATTAATGCGTTGAAAATTAGCGGTAAGAAATTATCAGAGATCAAAGTTGTTGCAAACGGAGCAGGTGCTGCTGGTATTGCGATTATTAAACTCATGCTACGTATGGGTGTCCGTGACATTATTATGTGTGATACAAAAGGAGCCATTTACGAAGGGCGTCCTTATGGAATGAATGGCGTTAAAGATGTTGTTGCCAAGCGTACGAATTCGAACAAGCAAGAAGGTCAATTAGTAGATGTAATTAAAGGAGCCGATGTATTTATTGGCGTATCTGTAGCCGGTGCTGTTACAAAAGAAATGGTTGAGAGCATGAATGTAGACCCAATCATTTTCGCGATGGCAAATCCAGTTCCAGAAATAATGCCAGAAGAAGCAAAAGCTGCTGGCGCCTCTGTTATTGGGACAGGTCGTTCTGATTTTCCGAATCAAGTGAACAATGTTCTTGCTTTCCCTGGGATTTTCAGAGGAGCACTTGACGTACGTGCGACGCACATAAATGAAGAGATGAAAGTTGCAGCTGTTTATGCGATTGCAAATCTTGTTAGTGACGAAGAATTAAGTGTTGACTATGTGATTCCTGCTCCATTTGATTCACGTGTAGCACCTGCTGTAGCATCAGCTGTTGCGAAAAAGGCAATGGAAACAGGGGTATCACGAGTGAAAGTTGATCCTGAAGAAGTAGCAGAGAAAACACGCAAGTTAACGATGATTGATTAATTGCGAGTAAGGAGATTTTATGTCAGCTAATAAGCCAAAACGCTATATTGAAATTATCCGTGCTTTAAGCGAGATGATTCAACACGATGGCTTAAAAAGCGGAGATAAGCTGCCTTCAGAACGAGAACTCAGCGACCGACTTGATGTCGGTCGCTCCTCTATTCGTGAAGCACTACGTGGACTCGAGCTCCTCGATATTATTGAGACAAGACGGGGAGAAGGCACGTACATGAAAGCGACTTCCAGTTATAAGCTTGTAGACCTGCTACTATCGTTCATCTTAAAAGACGAGCAAGCAAAGCAGGATTTGAGTGAGACAAGGCGAATAGTAGAATTGGAAGCTTTAAAGCTTTCGTGTGTACGGATAACAGATGATGAAATTAATCATCTGGAAGCAATCCTCAAGCGTTCGAGTGAAGGATGGGATAAAGGTGAGTTTCCCGTTGAAGAAGATTATCTTTTTCATGAAATGATTGTGGGTGCTTGCCGTAATGCGCTTCTGTTTAATATTTGGAAGTCACTTGTCGCGTTTAATAAAGAAGCACTGAAACAATCTTTGGAAAGAACCGGTAGACCACCGGAATCAATCAAAGAACATGCATTCATTGTAAAAGCATTAAAAGAGCGCAACGTAGAAGAAGCGCTTAGTGCGATGAGCCGTCATTTAGAAAACAGCCGTTTTTAAAGCATTAAGCAAGGAGCGATACCGATGTTAAAGGATATGTTTTCAAAGAAAAAGAAAAGATATGCAACGATTCCTTCAGAGCGAGCAAAACAAGAAGTGCCGGAAGGATTAATGACAAGATGTCCATCTTGCCGTACGATCATGTATACGAAGGATCTAAAAAAGAATTTAAGCGTCTGCCGTACATGTGATTATCATCATCGAATGGGTGCAAAGGAACGAATTGAATCACTCATTGATGAAGGGACTTTTAGTGAATTAGGGGAAACCATAAAAGGTGGTAATCCACTAAAATTTCCAGGATATGAAGAAAAGCTGGAAAGTGACCGTAAGAAAACGGACATGAATGAAGCGGTTATAACTGGTAAAGGTGAATTGAACGGTTATCCCGTAGTCATCGCAGTGATGGATGCTAATTTTAGAATGGGAAGTATGGGATCTGCAGTAGGTGAGAAACTCACGCTTGCAATCGAACAAGCAATCGAAGCAGAAGCACCTCTGCTTGTTTTTGCTGCTTCTGGCGGTGCAAGAATGCAGGAAGGTGTCCTTAGTTTGATGCAAATGGCAAAAACAAGTGCAGCTCTTGAACGACTTAATCGTAACGGAGGTTTGTTTATTTCTGTTATGACTCATCCAACTACTGGTGGGGTATCAGCCAGTTTTGCGTCTCTTGGAGACTATAATTTTGCAGAACCAAAAGCATTAATTGGCTTTGCTGGTAGACGCATTATTGAGCAGACAATCCGAGAAGAACTGCCTGAAGATTTTCAAACGGCAGAGTTTTTATTGGAGCATGGACAGCTAGACCGCGTTGTAGGGCGGCTGGAAATGAAAGAATTGCTGACCAAAGTGTTAGCGATCCATAAGTAGTAAGGAGGAGTACCAGTGTCTTCAGAACAAGAATTTGAGAAACCAGTCATAGAATTGAGACAAAAAATTACTGACCTTCGCACATTTGCTCAGGAACGAGATCTTGACTTGAGCTCTGAAATCAAAAAAATGGAGCACCGCCTTGCTGAATTAGAAGAAACAGTCTATGGCAATTTACAGCCATGGGAACGTGTTCAGATCGCTCGTGATCACGAACGTCAACTACTTTGGATTATGTGGAAGCCCTTTTTGATGATTTCTTAGAAATGCATGGAGATCGATTGTTTGGTGATGACAAAGCAATTGTTGCAGGGATTGCATCCTATAAAGGACAACCTGTTACAGTTATTGGACATCAGCGTGGTAAAGATACAAAGGAGAACATTGCTCGTTTTTTTGGTTCTCCACATCCCGAAGTATCGTAAAGCGCTACGTCTTATGAAACAAGCGGAAAAATTTAATCGTCCGGTTATTTGTTTTATTGACACAAAAGGAGCTTATCCTGGAAAATCAGCTGAGGAACGTGGACAAAGTGAAGCAATAGCACGGAACTTAATGGAGATGGCAGGGCTAAAAGTACCGACGATTAGCATTGTTATTGGAGAAGGCGGAAGTGGCGGTGCATTAGCGCTTGGAGTAGCTGACCGAATTTATATGCTCGAGAATTCCACTTACTCTGTCATTTCTCCAGAAGGAGCGGCGGCACTGTTGTGGAAAGATTCAACTCAGGCAAAGCGGGCTGCTGAGTCAATGCGTATTACTGCACCTGATTTATTTGATTTAGGTATTATTGATTCAATTATTCCAGAACCTAAAGGTGGCGCGCAAAGAGATGTGGCTGCACAAGCGAAAGAAATAGGACTCATTTTAGATAGTTCCTTGAAAGAATTACGCTCAAAACAAGTAACGAATTTGTTGGATGAGCGTTATGAAAAGTTCAAGAAAATGGGACAATTATCGGAAGAAAGTGTTCAAACGTAACCAAATTTATTTGGAAGTGCTTTCATTGATGTGGAAGCACTTTTGCGATGGGAAAGCACTTGTGTTCACGAAATCAAAGTGGTATCTTTACATGCAGAGACTGAAGAAAAACAAGCTTTTTGTTTTGATATAGTGTGTTAGGAGGAGTAAGATTTGAAGCGTATAGGCGTGTTGACAAGTGGAGGCGACTCCCCAGGTATGAACGCGGCGATTCGAGCTGTAGTTCGAAAAGCGATCTATCATGGTTTAGAAGTGTATGGCATATCGTACGGTTATCAAGGATTGATTGATGGAGATATAAAGAAGATGGAACTGGGGTCCGTTGGGGATATTATCCACCGTGGAGGGACAGTACTTTATACAGCGCGTTGCGAAGAATTTAAGACATTGGAAGGCCAAAAGAAAGGAATCGACCAGCTAAAGAAATTTGGAATTGAAGGTTTGGTTGTTATTGGTGGAGATGGCTCATACAGAGGTGCACAAAAGCTTAGTGAGCATGGTTTTCCAACGGTAGGTGTTCCAGGTACAATTGACAATGACATACCAGGCACAGATTTTACAATTGGTTTTGATACTGCATTAAATACAATTATTGATGCAATCGATAAAATTCGCGATACAGCAACATCTCATGAACGTACGTATGTGATTGAAGTAATGGGTCGTCATGCCGGTGATCTGGCACTATGGGCTGGACTTGCTGATGGTGCTGAAACAATTGTTATCCCTGAAGAAAAGCATGATATGGAGCAAATTTTAGCTAACATTAAGCGTGGGCAAGAACGAGGCAAAAAGCATAGTATTATTATCGTTGCTGAAGGCGTTGGCTCGGGGTTTGATTTTGGTGAGCGTATTAGTAAAGAGATGGATATGGAAACACGGGTAACTGTTCTTGGCCATATTCAACGCGGAGGATCTCCAACAGGGGCTGATCGTGTATTAGCAAGTCGTCTTGCTGCAAAAGCAGTGGATTTATTGTTAGAAGGCAAAGCGGGAATGACAGTAGGCATTCAAAAGAACGAAATTGTCTATCATCCAATTAATGAGGTACTTGAGTTGCCTCACACGATTGATACAAGAATGTACAAGCTTTCACAAGAACTGTCGATTTAAAGGATACTGAGGAGGAAAAAGATGCGTAAAACAAAGATTGTCTGCACAATCGGACCGGCAAGTGAAACGGTAGATAAGTTGGTAAATTTAATTGAAGCGGGAATGAACGTAGCCGGCTAAATTTTTCACATGGTGATTTTGAAGAACATGGAGCTCGTATTCAAAATATCCGAGAAGCGTCAAAACAAACAGGGAAAACAGTTGCCATTTTATTAGATACAAAGGGACCAGAAATTCGCACACAAACGGTTGAAGGTGGAGCGATTGAACTTGTAAAAGGACAAAAGCTTATCGTATCTATGGAAGAAGTGCAAGGTACAACGGAAAAAATTTCAATTACTTATCCTGGTTTAGTTGATGATGTACATGTTGGAAGTACATTACTATTGGACGATGGTTTAATTGGTTTAGAAGTAACAGAAGTTCATGAAAAAGAACTAGTAACAATTGTTCATAACAGTGGAACACTTAAAAATAAAAAAAGGTGTTAACGTGCCGAATGTAAGTGTAAACTTACCAGGTATGACTGATAAAGATGCAGCAGATATTGTCTTTGGTGTTGAACAAAATGTCGATTTCATTGCTGCCTCATTTGTACGTCGCGCTTCTGATGTGCTTGAAATCCGTGAACTACTTGAACAAAATGGTGCGGCAGATATCGCTATTATTCCTAAGATCGAGAACCAAGAAGGAGTAGACAATATCGACGAGATTTTGGAAGTTTCGGATGGTCTAATGGTCGCGCGTGGTGATTTAGGAGTAGAAATCCCAGCAGAAGAAGTTCCCCTTGTACAAAAGCTGTTAATTAAGAAAAGCAATGAGTTGGCGAAGCCTGTTATTACTGCAACGCAAATGCTTGATTCGATGCAACGCAACCCTCGTCCGACTCGAGCTGAAGCAAGTGATGTAGCAAATGCGATTTTTGATGGTACAGATGCAATCATGTTGTCGGGTGAGACAGCTGCTGGTGATTATCCGGTTGAATCTGTGCAAACGATGCATAACATTGCAAGTAGAACAGAACAAGCGCTTAATTATGAAAACATTCTTCGTAAAAAGAGTCGTGAAGCAAAATTAACGATTACAAGTGCGATAGGGCAATCTGTTGCACATACAGCGTCTAACTTGGATGCAGCCGCAATTCTTACGGCAACAGAAAGTGGTTATACAGCGAGAATTACATCGAAATTCCGACCAAAGTCCCCAATTCTTGCAGTAACAAGTAATGAACGTGCTCATCGCAAGATGTCTCTTGTTTGGGGCGTAACATCAATGCTTGGTGAAAAAGCGAGTTCAACCGATGAAATGCTTGATCGAACAGTTGATATCGCCGTTAAAACAGGCTTTGTAAAACGTGGTGATCTTGTCATTATTACTGCTGGAGTTCCAGTTGGTGAGACAGGTACAACGAACTTATTAAAAGTGCATATGCTTGGTGAGATTGCTGCAAAAGGACAAGGTATTGGTCGTCGTTCTGCTTCAGGCAAAGTGGTCATTGCCGAAACCGCTGCTGAAGCAAATGCGAAAGTGTCTGAAGGAGATGTACTTGTTACAAAATCAACGGATAAAGATATGATTGAGGCGTTTGAAAAAGCTGTTGCAGTTATCACAGTTGAAGGTGGGTTAACTTCTCACGCGGCCGTTGTTGGATTGAATTTAAGCACACCTGTTATTGTTGGAGTTGAAGCGGCTTTAGAACTGTTTAAAGACGGTGATGAAGTGACAGTCGACAGTGTTACCGGAAACATTTACAGTGGTCACGCACGTGTATTATAATAAAGAAAAGGAGAGGATTTTCCTCTCCTTTTTTCTAGTTATTGAAAGTGAGGGGCAAAGATGAAGAAATTATTTTTGGCCACCGTAATTGCAGTTCCACTCATTGAATTAACACTAATTGTATTGTTTGTGAATTGGATCGGAGTATGGCCTACTTTGCTGTTAATGCTGTTGACAAGTGTCGTGGGTGTGTTGTTCGCAAAAAGACAAGGTGTACAAACGTTGCGTTTAGCTCAGTTGCAAATGCAAAAAAGTCAAGTTCCGAGCCAAGTCTTATTAGATGGCGTGTGCATTTTTGTTGGAGGCGCTCTGTTGGTCCTGCCTGGCTTCTTAACTGATATGATTGGGTTAATCATATTACTACCATGGACAAGAACGATTGTAAAAGCGGCTTTGCTAAAGGTTGCTCACGCAATGATTGCAAAAGGAAATTTTGTTGTTATCCGCAGGCGCTAAACTTGTCTTATTTTGCTGGATATAGCCGTATTTTTGAATCTGTGGTATTATATGAAGTGCCTAGGTTGTAGGGAGGAATATAACGTTGATATCTCAAGCATCGCTGTTTTTGCTATTGCTAATGGCAATTGCGCTAATTGCTAAAAATCAATCTCTTATGATTGCAATTGCTGTTCTGCTCATTATAAAATGGACAGGGATTGGCGATAAAGCGTTTCCTCTTATACAAACAAAAGGAATTTCTATAGGTGTCACCATTATTACCATCGCTGTATTAACGCCAATCGCCACTGGCGATATCGGCTTTAAGCAGCTTGGCGAAGCAACAAAATCGTTATATGCATGGGTGGCATTAGGGAGCGGCATAGCCGTAGCATTAGTTGCTGCAAGCGGTCTTGATTTGCTGAAAAATGATCCGCATATTACTGCAGCGCTTGTATTTGGCACTATTATAGCCGTTGCGCTTTTTAATGGCGTTGCGGTGGGCCCTTTAATTGGGGCAGGTATTGCTTATTTAGTAATGCGTGCCATCCAGTTTTTCTCGCAATTAGGGGGGTAAGGAGAGTGCGCAAAAACGTTCGCGTCGATTGCGTATCCGCTTCACTTGGAAACTGTACGCCGGTGGAGGATTTTTGAGAGAAAAGGAGAGATATAGGTGACTACAACTCGCGGTTTAGAAGGTATTGTTGCAACACAGTCTAGCGTAAGCTCTATTATTGATGATGAATTAACATACCAAGGGTATGGAATTGATGATTTAGCTAATAACGCAAGTTTTGAAGAAGTGATTTATTTACTTTGGAATGGTGAGCTTCCGTCCCAAGAAGAATTGAAATCGTTTTCAAACGAACTTGCTTCTGAAGCAGGTGTGCCTGAAGAAATTTTCACTCAAATGAAAGCCTATCCAATTAACAAAGTCCACCCAATGGCTGCGTTACGCACAGCAATCTCGACGCTTGGTCTATTTGATGCAAACGCGGAAGAATGAATGAAGAGGATAATTACAAAAAAGCGATTAAACTTCAGGCTAAAATTCCGACAATTGTTACTGGTTTTGAGCGTATTCGTTCTGGTAAAGAACCAGTACTGCCTAAAAAAGAATTATCATTTGCAGCTAATTTCCTTTACATGTTAAATGGGGAAGAGCCAGATGAACTTTCCATCGAAGCGTTTAACAAAGCGCTCGTTCTTCATGCTGATCATGAGCTTAATGCATCAACGTTTACAGCGCGTGTCTGCGTTGCAACATTATCTGATGTATATTCTGGTTTGACTGCTGCAATTGGTGCTTTAAAAGGCCCTCTTCATGGCGGAGCAAACGAAGCTGTGATGAACATGCTTTTGGAGATTGGTGAACCGGAAAATGTTGAACCTTATTTACGCAAAGCTCTAGATAACAAAGAGAAGATTATGGGCTTTGGTCACCGCGTTTATAAAAATGGTGATCCACGTGCGAAACATTTACGTGATATGTCAAATCAATTAACAGAAGTGGTTAAAGAGTCGAAATGGTATGATATGTCTTTACAAATAGAGGAAATGATCACTAAAGAAAAGGGTTTGTTGCCAAACGTTGATTTTTATTCCGCGACTGTATACCATAGTCTTGGGATTAAACACGACCTTTTCACACCGATCTTTGCTGTGAGTCGTACATCTGGATGGCTCGCTCATATTCTTGAGCAGTATTCCAATAACCGTTTAATTCGTCCTCGTGCTGAGTATGTAGGCCCGAACAAGCGCAATTATGTATCGGTAGAATCGCGCTAATTTTCTTTAGAGCGGAGCTATTCCGTTCTACATAATAAGACTACTGGAGGTAATAAGAATGGCAGCAGAAAAAATCCAAACAACGAATGGCGTATTGAATGTGCCAAATGAACCGATTGTCCCATTTATTGAAGGTGACGGAACAGGTCCTGATATTTGGGCTGCAGCTTCTCGTGTACTTGATGCAGCGGTGGAGAAAGCATACAGCGGTGAGCGCAAAATCCACTGGAAAGAAATTTTAGCAGGGGAAAAAGCGTACAACCAAACAGGTGAATGGTTACCTGCTGAAACATTAGACGCTGTACGAGAGTACTTAATTGCTATCAAGGGTCCTTTAACAACGCCTATCGGTGGTGGAATTCGATCTCTAAATGTAGCGCTTCGTCAAGAGCTTGATCTTTATACTTGCTTGCGCCCAGTTCGTTATTTCACAGGTGTACCTTCTCCAGTTAAACGCCCTGAAGATACAAACATGGTTATTTTCCGTGAAAATACAGAAGATATTTATGCAGGTATTGAATTTAAAGAAGGCTCTGATGAAGTGAAAAAATTAATTACTTTTCTTCAAGATGAGCTAGGCGCTAAAAACATTCGTTTCCCAGAAACATCTGGAATTGGTGTTAAGCCTGTTTCAAAAGAAGGAACAGAACGCCTAGTACGTTCAGCAATTCAGTATGCTCTTGATGAAGGTCGTAAGAGCGTTACACTTGTGCATAAAGGGAATATCATGAAGTTCACTGAAGGTGCCTTCAAGAGCTGGGGTTATGATCTCGCTGAGCGGGAGTTCGGTGAAAAAGTGTTCACGTGGGCTGAATACGATAAAATTGTTGAAGAGAGCGGACGTGAAGCAGCTGATAAAGCACAGAGTGAAGCTGAAGCAGCTGGCAAAATTATCGTAAAAGATTCAATTGCTGATATCTTTTTACAGCAAATCTTGACTCGTCCAAAAGAGTTTGATGTTGTTGCAACAATGAACTTGAATGGTGACTATGTATCGGATGCCCTTGCTGCACAAGTTGGCGGAATTGGTATTGCTCCAGGAGCAAACATTAATTACGATACAGGGCATGCGATTTTCGAAGCAACTCATGGCACTGCTCCTAAATATGCTGGTCTTGATAAAGTGAATCCTTCTTCTGTACTTTTATCAGGAGACTTACTTCTTCGTCACTTAGGCTGGACAGAGGCTGCTGACTTGATTATGGTTCTATGGATAAAACGATTGCAAGCAAGGTTGTTACTTATGACTTTGCTCGTCTAATGGATGGAGCAACGGAAGTATCGTGCTCTGGATTTGCAGACGAATTGATAAAAAATCTATAAATCTATCATCAGTAGAATGAGATTCACTATACGTTGAGGAGTGTTTTGGCATGGCAATTAAACGAAGAAAAGTTTCTGTAATTGGTGGAGGTTTCACTGGCGCAACAACTGCGCTAATGGTCGCCCAAAAAGAGCTAGGGGACGTTGTTTTAGTTGACATTCCCGACATGGATGGCCCAACAAAAGGGAAGGCGCTTGATATGATGGAGTCAACTCCTGTTCAAGGCGTTGATTCCAATGTTGTTGGAACATCTAGCTATGAGGATACAAAAGATTCGGATGTTGTTGTCATAACTGCGGGCATAGCTCGCAAGCCAGGCATGAGCCGCGATGATTTAGTTGCGACTAACGCAAAAATTATGAAGGCTGTCACAAAAGAAGTGGTAAAATATTCTCCAAACTGCTATATCATCGTCTTAACGAATCCTGCTGACGCCATGACGTATACGGTTTATAAAGAATCTGGTTTTGAAAAGAACCGTGTTATTGGCCAATCTGGTGTGCTTGATACAGCGCGCTTTCGTACATTTATCGCTCAAGAACTAAACTTGTCTGTTGAAGACATTACAGGCTTTGTCTTGGTGGTCACGGCGATGATATGGTACCACTTATTCGTTATTCAGCGGCTGGCGGTGTCCCGCTTTCTACATTGATCTCCCCAGAACGATTAGAGGAAATCGTTGAGCGGACACGTAAAGGCGGCGGAGAAATTGTTGGTCTTTTAGGCAATGGTAGTGCTTATTATGCTCCAGCTGCATCGCTTACGCAAATGGTTGAAGCGATTCTAAAAGATAAAAAGCGTGTTATTCCAACGATTGCATACCTTGAAGGCGAATATGGACAAAATGATTTATACCTTGGTGTTCCAACCATTCTTGGTGGCGATGGAATTGAAAAAATCATTGAGCTGGAGTTGACGGACGAAGAGAAAACGCAGCTCGAAAAATCTGCACAATCTGTTCGAAATGTAATGGAAGCATTGCCAACAGCTTAACGGATAGAAAAACCTCTCCTGCATTTTGCAGGAGAGGTTTTTTTGCTAACTCATTTGTCGAAAAGTAATTTATGTTAAAAGGGAATCGAGACAGTATTTCATGAACTAGTACAGGATTTATCATTAGAAGTGTTTCAAACATTATTAGTAGAACGATACAAGGATGTCGTAAAAGGTGATGAGACGATTAGCGGCTTTGGTGGTAACGAGCAACCACCAAAACACCATTCCATCTTGCTTTACTCCTCGCTTGGTGCGACAGTGGTTTTGTTAACTTTCGCTTTCTGTAATTGTTAGGCGAAGGAAAAAGTCTATAATCACAAAGAAACAGCACTTGTAAAAGTGCTGTTTCTTTGTGTGTGACTGTAATTAAGCTCTTGCTTCAGCTACTGCTGATTTTTTGACCTTAACTGGTTTTTCTTTTTTTACGAAGCTTTGTTTAAACAAGCTAATGACTTTTGAAATAATTAAGATCGATAAAATCGAGAATAGTCCTGGGATCAATCCGATGATTAAAAAGCTTAATGTAACGACAGTAGCATCAAAAATCAAATTCGTTTTGCCTGGGTCAAAGCCCGATTTCTTTTGTAAGAACAAGGCTAGAATGTTTGCACCACCAAGTGAGGCTTGGTTTTGGAACAAAATGGTTAAACCGATGCCGACCAGTAAACCACCAAAAACAGAGCCAGCTAACATAGGAACCGAAAACGCAGGAAGGTAATTGTCAATCGCTGTTAAAAGCGAGAGAGTTGTGACTGACAAAGCGGTTACAACCGTAAATGACAACCCCATTCGCATCACTGAAAATACGTAAAACGGTATGTTTACTAGGAAAAACAAAAGAGCAAAGGGGAGATTAAATAAATAGGAAAGACTAAGTGTTAAGCCTGCTGTTCCGCCAGTAACTAATCCCGCATGTCGAAGCAATAAGATGCCGCATGCTACGAGTATACATCCCGCAAAAATAGCCATGACTTTTTTTGTATGAATCATCTGCAAATCACCTTTTTATGTTGATATTATAATCATATAAGACATTTAAAGACTTTTGCATATCAACTAGTAGGATCTTCTTATTTATGGTTTAATAAATGAAGGGAATTATAGATTTTTTGATTCAATTTGGAAAAGGTGAATAGTGATGGATAAAATGGATCGCGACATACTTAAGCTCCTACAAGAAAATGCGCGAATGACAATAAGTGAACTATCAAAGGAGCTATCGCTAAGTAGACCAAGCATGTCCGAGCGGCTATTAAGGCTTCAAGAAAAAGGCGTAATTGAAGGCTTTTCGGCTAGGGTGTCGTTAAAAAATATTGGAAAAAATATATTGTTGCTCATTCAAGTTAGTGGTTTGAAAGTATCACTTCACGAATTTGAGGACATGGTAAAAAGAGAGCATGAGATAATTGAATGCCATCGAGTGACGGGGGAAGTCAGTTATTTTATCAAGGCAGCGGTTTCAGATGTGAATAGTATGCGGAAACTGATTGATCGTCTTATACCTTATGGAACAATTAATACGTCTACTGTGTTAAATTCTCCTGTTCCACATCGAGTCATTTTGCCAGATAGTGAGGTTTAACTGCGGAAATTCTGCTATACTCAAAAGTAGAGAGAGAGACCGTTCAAACCATTGGATAAGGGGTGTAAGAAGCACTTATGGCCAAACGCATTTTAGTTGTAGATGATGAACCTTCGATTTCAACATTGCTTCAATATAACTTGGAGCAAGCCGGTTTTGAAGTTGAAACAAAAATGGATGGACTCGCTGGATTTGAACGAGCGAAAGAAGTACCGTTTGATTTAATTATTTTGGATTTGATGTTACCGAATATGGATGGAATGGATGTTTGCCGTCATTTAAGGCAAGAACAAATCTTTGTCCCAATCTTAATGCTTACTGCAAAAGATGATGAATTTGACAAAGTGTTAGGCTTGGAGTTAGGCGCAGATGATTACATGACCAAGCCCTTTTCACCACGTGAAGTATCTGCTAGAGTTCGAGCAATTTTACGTAGAGTTGAGCAAACACAAGCGACTAAAGACGATGTGGCAGTGAAGGGTAAAGGAAAAGTCATTAAAGATTTAACGATTTATCCTGATAACTACGAGGTGTATGTGAAGCAGAAATTATTAACTCTTACACCTAAAGAATTTGAACTGCTTGTTTATTTAGCCGAACATAAGGCAGAGTCCTGACAAGGGACCAATTACTAAATGCAGTTTGGAATTACGAGTTTGTTGGTGATACAAGAATTGTTGATGTTCATATTAGCCATTTACGTGAGAAAATCGAACCAAATGCAAAGAAACCAATTTATATAAAGACAATAAGAGGACTTGGATACAAGCTGGAAGAACCGGTTGAGAATGAATAGCTTCGCAATCGTTTTATTTTTAGTATCATGCTTGTCGTAACAATTGTGCTATTGGCACTAGGAGTAACGCTTGGTGCATGGTCAAATGAGCGTTATCATGACTTTGTTTCGGAACGTATGAAAAGTGAAACAGCCCTGACATCTTGGGCGGTGCTTGAGGATGGATTTCCAGATTCAGAAGAAGCTGAACGTGTCGCTCGAGAAGTAGGAGGGCTGTTTGAAGCTCGAATTACTATTTTAGATGAGAATGGTACGGTACTCGGCGATTCATGGGCAAATCCAAATGAAATGGAAAACCATCTTGATCGACCTGAAATCCAGCGAGCACTTACAGATGATGAACCAGAATTACGTTTTAGCGAAACGATAGGTGCTGATTTATTGTATTATGCATTGCCATTGCACATAGATGAACAGCTTGTTGGTTATGTTCGCGTAGGGTTATCGATTGAGTCATTTAAAGAAATGAACCAAATGGTATGGACAGTTATGGCCGTTAGTTTTATTGCTGCTTTTCTGATCATTTTATTGCTCATTACTCGGATAACGAAACAGATTATTCGTCCAATTGATGACGCTACAAAAGCTGCAATTCGATTGGCAGAAGGTGATTATAATACGCGCACATATGAAGACCAACATAAAGAGTTAGGCCTTCTTGGTAGGTCCATAAATGTATTAGCTTATAATTTGCAACAGCTCTCGCGGCGCCATCAAACCCAGCAGGAGCAAATGGCTGCATTGATTGACCATATGGGTAGTGCTTTATTGTTTATGAACGTTCGTGGTGATGTTGAACTCGTGAACCAAACGACAGAACAGGTCTTTCGTGTCACAAGCAAAGAGCTTATCGGTAAACCGTATTACGAGGTACTGCCAAGCCAAGGGCTCATTTCGTTCCTGCAATCAGTGTATATGACTGAAAAGAAGCAGCGTAGTCAAATTAATTGGACGGAAAATTATATCACAAAGGTATACGATGTTTATGGAGCGCCTGTTTTAGCAAAGTCTGGTCGACTTAGAGGGGTAACGGTTGTTCTTCATGACATCACCGAACAAAAAAAACTTGAACAAGTGCGGAAAGATTTTGTTGCTAATGTATCTCATGAGTTAAAAACGCCAGTAACATCCATTAAAGGATTTGCTGAAACGCTTATTGATGGGGCACTTGCTGACCCTGTCGCTTCAAAGCAATTTTCGGAGATCATTTGGAAAGAAAGTGATCGACTGCAAATGTTGATTATTGATCTACTTGAGTTATCAAAAATTGAAAATGCGCAGTTTCAATTGAATGTAGAACAAATTTCTTTACGGGAGATAACAGAAGAAGCAGTTGCTTTGCTTGATTCAAAAGCAGTAGAAAAAGAAATGGATTTAACAGTGAAGGAAACAGGGAGTTCGATTATTGAGGGTGATGCTCAACGGTTAAAGCAAATTATTATCAATTTGGTGACAAACGCAATTGCTTACACGCAGTCAGGTGGATGCGTTGAGGTATCATTGATTGAGAAAAAAGAAGAAGTTGAACTTCAAGTGAAAGACACGGGTATTGGTATCCAACCGCAAGAAAAGCAACGGATTTTTGAACGGTTTTATCGCGTTGATCGTGCAAGAAGCCGTAATTCAGGTGGTACTGGTTTAGGGTTGGCAATTGTTAAACATTTGGCAGAAGCTCACTATGCAAAATTAGAAGTTGAAAGTGAAGAAGGGGTTGGAACGACCTTTATTGTGTCATTCCCTAAGCGTCATATGCAATCTTAACCATATCTTTACAATCTGTTTATACCGTGTTTACGTAATCGTTTTAAACTAAACTAGAACGGTTAATAAAAAGGTCAGCGCACCCTCTGCTGATCGACCCTATGTTAAGACAAGAGCCAACGGCTCTTGTCTCTTTTTCTTTTACGTACGTTCGTTCCCGTTTCTTTTTCCTTTCAAGCTCGATATGGTACAATGGTTACACATGTATAGACGAGAAAGGGGCAGATCCCGCGTGAAGAAATTAGTTCTTATTGACGGCAATAGCATTGCCTACCGAGCCTTTTTTGCATTGCCGTTGCTTAGCAATGAGAAGGGTGATTATACAAATGCTGTTTATGGCTTTACTACAATGTTATTAAAAGTTTTGGAGGATGAAAAGCCAACGCATTTATTAGTCGCATTTGATGCGGGTAAATCGACATTCCGCCATAAAACATACACAGCTTATAAGGGAACAAGGCAGAAAACGCCATCCGAGTTGTCAGGACAAATTCCATTGATTCATCAAATGCTTGATGCATTCTCAATTAAACGTTTCGAAGCAATTGATTACGAAGCGGATGATATTATTGGGACTGCCGCGACAAAAGCAGCAAAAGACGGGTATGAAGTTGTTGTAATTACTGGTGATAAAGACTTGTTACAGCTCGTTGGGGATAATGTTGAAGTTGTGCTAACAAAAAAAGGAATCACAGAAGTAGATCGATATAACGAAGCGAAAATTGATGAACGCTACGGTTTAAAGCCAAAACAGATCATTGATTTAAAAGGGTTGATGGGCGATACATCAGACAATATTCCTGGGGTGCCTGGCGTTGGTGAAAAAACGGCACTCAAGCTTCTGGGAGAATTTAAGGATGTTGAAACGGTGCTAGGCTCGATCGAAAAAGTGTCTGGTAAAAAGCTAAAGGAACGTCTAGAAGAAAATAAAGAACAAGCACTGCTTAGTAAAGAGCTAGCAACAATCAAACTTGATGTGCCGTTAGAAGAAAAGATAAGTGGACTAGCTTATGAAGGTTATGATTATAAGGATGCAAGAGAAGCATTTAAACAACTTTCTTTTACTTCTTTACTAAGTCGTTTAAAAGGTGGCGAGAACGAAGAGGATACTCTGGTGGAAATGGAAGACTTGTCTTTTGAAATCATCGAAGAACCGACAGCGAATCATTTCGAGTCTCCTTCCGCGCTCGTTGTTGAGGTCTTAGGAGAACACTACCATCAAGTAGATATAGTCGGAATCTCTATAGTCAATAAAAACGGTCAGTTTTATATTCCGACAAGCGTAGCAGTAGAGTCAGACTTGTTTAAAGCGTATATGAAATCAGAAAGTGAAAAGAAATGGTTATTTGATGCAAAAAAAGCAGTAGTAGCTCTTGCTTGGCAAGGGATTGAATTGAATGGTGTAGATTTTGATTTACAGATGGCTTCTTACTTACTTGATCCGTCGTTGTCTTCTCATGAAATTAGTGATATTTCTACCAGAAAAGGGACAGGTAGTGTACAAGAGGATGAGACCGTGTACGGGAAAGGAACAAAACAAGCGATTCCAGATGAAAAAGTGCTTGCGGAACATCTTTGTCGAAAAGCGCATGCCATGTTTCAGTTAAAGGAACCACTTGAAAAAGAATTGCGGGAAAACGAGCAATATGAACTTCTATTTGACTTGGAAATGCCACTATCGGTTGTTCTCGGTAGAATGGAAAAAGAAGGCGTTCGTGTTGACCGTGATCAATTAATTGCAATGGGCGATGATCTATCAGAACGATTAGCTTCTCTAGAAAATAAAATTCATGAAGAAGCAGGGGAATCGTTTAACATTAATTCTCCTAAACAACTTGGACATATTTTATTTGAAACACTCGGTTTGCCACCTGTGAAAAAAACAAAGACTGGTTATTCAACAAGTGCGGACGTGCTTGAGAAACTGGCTGGTTCCCATCCAGTTATTGAACATATACTTCTTTACAGACAGCTTGGTAAACTTCATTCCACGTATATAGAAGGTTTGTTGAAAGTCGCTGACGAAAAGACAAATAAAGTTCATACACGCTTTAATCAAGCATTGACTCAAACAGGGCGCTTGTCATCAACGGATCCTAACTTGCAAAACATCCCAATTCGTTTAGAAGAAGGGCGGAAAATCCGTAAAGCTTTTGTTGCTTCAAAGGAAAATTGGTCCATTGTTTCTGCTGATTATTCCCAAATTGAACTTCGAGTTCTTGCTCACATTTCTGGGGATGAACGAATGAAGGAAGCATTCTTAGAAGATATGGATATTCATACGAAAACAGCTATGGACGTTTTTCATGTTGGGCATGAAGAGGTTACTGATCTAATGAGAAGAAGTGCAAAAGCAGTTAACTTTGGAATTGTTTATGGGATAAGTGATTATGGTCTCTCACAAAACTTAGACATTACAAGGAAAGAAGCAAAAGAATTTATTGATCGCTACTTGTCGAGTTATCCGGATGTAAAAGCGTATATGGAAAATGTCGTTAATGAAGCAAAGGAAAAAGGATATGTACAGACGTTATTAGCGCGTCGTCGTTATTTGCCAGAGCTTGCAAGTCGGAATTTTAACCAACGAAGTTTTGCAGAACGTACAGCAATGAACACACCAATCAAGGAACGGCCGCTGATATTATTAAACTGGCGATGGTACAAATGAGCAAGAGACTTGAGAAATCAGACCTGAAAGCTACAATGCTCTTGCAAGTGCATGATGAATTGATTTTTGAAGTTGCTAAGGAAGATGTAGAAGCATTAAAGGAAATGGTTGTTGATGTAATGGAGAATGCGCTTGAACTAGATGTGCCGCTGAAGGTTGATGTATCAAGTGGAGCATCTTGGTACGATGCGAAGTAAGGAGAAATGAAATGCCTGAATTACCTGAAGTAGAAACGGTTCGTCGCACGCTTTTGCAGCTTGTTGTTGGAAAAACAATTAAAGATATTGAAGTGGGTTGGCCGAAAATAATAAAAGAACCAGACGATATCCAGCAATTTAATCTTCTGCTTGCTGGTCAAACAATTGAAGATGTGAAACGTAGAGGGAAATTCCTGCTGTTTTTTTTGACAGACCATGTTCTTGTCTCCCATTTGCGAATGGAAGGGCGTTATGGACTTTATAATCCAAACGAAGAAAAATCGAAACATACACATGTTACCTTTTCGTTTACTGATGGGACTGAATTGCGATATGCAGATGTAAGGAAGTTTGGGACGATGCATGTTTTTACAAAAGGAGACGAAGAAACAGTTATGCCATTGTCTCAACTAGGTGTTGAACCGTTCTCTGATCAGTTTACTATTGATGTATTAACTCAAGCGTACGAAAAGTCAAATCGGGCGATAAAAACCGCATTGCTTGATCAAAAAACGGTTGTAGGATTAGGGAATATTTATGTCGATGAGGCCCTGTTCCGTGCAGGTATTTTGCCAGAGCGAGTTGCTTCATCTCTTAGTGCCGAAGAAATGGCGTTGTTATATACGGAAATCAAACAGACGCTGCAAGAAGCTGTGGACGCAGGGGGAAGCTCAATTAAGTCATACGTCAACGGTCAAGGGGAAATGGGGATGTTTCAACAAAGCTTGAACGTCTACGGGAAAAAAGGGGAGCCATGCACGAAATGTGGCTCCTTAATCGAGAAAACGGTTGTTGGAGGCAGAGGTACTCACTTTTGTCTTAACTGCCAGCATTAACATTGACTAAGTCCCCTCCATATACTATTTGCAAATGTTGAAATAGGCAGGAGGGTTTTCTTTGTCAGCATTAATTATGCTCGCTGTGGCACTAAGCCTTGATAGTTTTGGCGTGGGATTGACTTATGGCATGCGGCGCATCAAAATCCCGTTGCTTTCGTTATTGTTTATCGCAGCGTGTTCTGGTGCTTCTATATTAATTGCAATGAGTGTAGGAACAGCGTTGTCCGCGTGGTTATCACCACAATTTGCAGAAGCAACAGGAGCTATCATCCTCATTGTGATTGGATGTTGGGCGTTATTCGAAACGTATAGACCAAAAAAAGAACGAGTTGAAAAATCTGGACGTACGGGTGTTGATTTTACGATCCGAATGTTTGGGTTTGTTATTCATATTTTACGCGACCCAGAAACGGCAGATATCGACTCGTCGGGAACGGTAACAGGGAAAGAAGCTTTTCTGCTCGGATTAGCTTTATCCTTAGATGCATTTGGTGCGGGAATTGCGGCTGCATTAATGGGTTTCTCACCGGTTGGTTTGGCTTTATCAGTCGCTGTATTAAGCGCATTATTTGTTTCGTTAGGTACCTTTGGTGGTTATCAAATGGCTCATTTAAAATGGGTTAGGCGAATGTCTTTTATTCCTGGGTTGTTATTGATTATTATTGGTGTATTAAAATTGTAGCAAGGGAGTGGAGAGAATCGTGAAAATTGGATTGACTGGCGGTATTGCAAGTGGTAAATCCCTTGCTTCCACTTACTTAAAGGAAAAGGGCGTACCTGTTATTGATGCTGATGTGATTTCACGACAAGTTGTAGAGCCTGGAGAACCGGCTTTAGGTCAAATTATTCATGCATTTGGTCGTGAAATTCTGACGGATGAAGGTACTTTAGATAGAAAGGCGCTAGGTTCAATTATTTTTGCTGATGAAGACAAGCGGAAGATCTTAAATAACATCGTACATCCTGCCGTTCGAACAGAAATGAAGCGACAATCAGATGAATTTGTTCGAGCTGGGCAGCCTCTTATTGTGCTTGATATACCTCTGTTAATAGAAGGGGAATTGTTTTATTTAGTTGATGAAGTTTGGGTTGTCTATATAGACAGACAAACCCAATTAATGCGATTGATGAAGCGAGATGAGTCAACGGAGGAAGATGCGATGCAACGAATTGCTTCTCAACTCCCATTAGAAGAAAAAAGAAAGAAAGCTGATGTTGTTATTGATAATCGAGGATCGAAAGAAGAGACGTATGATCAGCTTGATCAAGCTCTAAAAAAAGTCGCTTTTACATAAAGCGGCTCTTTTTTGCGCCTAAATTAAAAATAATTGATGATTAATTGTGTATTTATGTTATACTAATTCATAGAATAACAGTAAAAATGATGTCATATTTCAGACCGAAAGGATGAAATCGATGAAAGTGAAAATGGCAATTAATGGTTTTGGGAGAATTGGAAGAATGGTTTTTAGAAAGGCGTTCTTGGAAGGAAAGGCAGAGATTACAGCAATTAATGCTTCATATCCAGCGGAAACGCTTGCACATTTAATTAAATATGATTCCGTACATGGTCCTTTTATGGCAGATGTTTATGCAAAAGATGGGAATCTTTTTGTAAACGGTAAAGAAATTCGTTTGCTTGCAGAGCGCGACCCGAGACAATTGCTTGGGGAGAGCTTGGAATTGATATTGTAATTGAGGCAACAGGCAAATTCAAAACAAGGGAAACCGCAGGGTATCATTTAGATGCGGGTGCGAAAAAAGTCATCATTACGGCTCCGGCTAAAGGTGAAGACGCGACGATTGTGATGGGTGTTAACGAAAACGATTACAATGAAGATGAACATGCGATTCTTTCAAATGCTTCATGTACAACAAACTGTCTTGGCCCTGTTGTAAAAGTACTTGATGAAACATTTGGGATTGAAAGTGGAATGATGACAACGGTTCATTCCTATACAAACGACCAAAAGAACATTGATAATCCTCATAAAGATTTGCGACGTGCGCGTGCGTGTGGGCAATCCATCATTCCAACATCTACTGGTGCAGCAACTGCGATTTCGAAAGTGTTGCCGCAGCTTGAAGGGAAATTGACGGGTATGGCTTTACGAGTGCTACTCCAAATGTATCGCTTGTTGATCTAGTTGTGCAAGTAAAAACAGATGTGAGTTCAGAAGACGTTAATAGAGCGTTTGTTAATGCAGCGAATCATTCGTTAAAAGGCATACTTGGTTATACGAGCGAGCCCCTTGTATCAATTGATTTTAACGGTGAAGAGCAATCAGCTGTTATCGATGGTTTGTCTACAGCTGTTCTTAATGGAAGGCAAATCAAAGTATTAGCTTGGTATGACAATGAATGGGGTTATTCATGTAGAGTCGTTGATTTAATGAATTATGTTGCAGAACGAATGACGGTAAAAAAAGAAGTTCATTCAGCATCATAATATAAAACCAAATTTCTAAAGAATACAGTTGCATTCATTATATAAAACAAGTATACTGAATCCCGTGAGTTCGTTTAAAAACGGGATTCGTTTTTCTTGCAGCATGGGTTAGGACCTCTTAGGACTAACTTTCCCCCTGTACGAAGGCGATCCTACATGCACTTTTGATGCATGGCGAATTTCGATAAAGGGGGATGTTTAAATGGATACAATGGGTCGTCATGTCATTTCAGAGCTTTGGGGTTGTGACATAGAAAAATTGAACAATATGGAGTTTATTGAGCAAGTATTTGTAAATGCCGCATTAAAAGCGGGCGCAGAGGTAAGGGAAGTTGCTTTTCACAAGTTTGCTCCTCAAGGGGTTAGTGGAGTCGTTATTATTTCTGAATCACACTTAACCATTCACAGTTTTCCTGAACATGGCTATGCAAGCATTGACGTGTATACATGTGGGCCAGTAATTGATCCAAATGTTGCAGCTGATTTTATTGCAAAAGAGCTAAATGCAAAAACAAGCGAAGTGCTTGAATTGCCTCGTGGAATGGGTCCAATTAAAGTTGACAAACGAGTTGAAATGAGCCAAAGTGCTCGTTAAATAAATGGAAAGCGCCAATAGTGGCGCTTTTTTTAGTTGGTGTGGTTGTAGATAAACGCTGAATAACAATTCTCACTTTAAGGAAACATATTCTGTCGCATGGCTTGAGTTATGGTATTATAAAGGAAAATGCCTTGTAAAGGGAGTTGAGGTAAACGTGGGCATCCGTGACACATTTAACCGAATGATTAGTACGAGAACAGAAACAGGTGAAGAACATCCAGTAAAAGAGTTGCAAACGCGGTACTACAAAACGACAAAGGATAAAGCCATGCGTGCAGTAGAAGACGTTGTCAAAAAGCGTGGGTTTACGATCAAACGAAGCGAGGAAGATCGCGGCGAGATCGTCGCGCAAACAAATTCAGGTAAAAAAGTATTACTTGTTGTCTCGGTCATTACTGTTAAACCTTATCGTACAGCAATTGATTTTTCTTGTGCAACGGAAACCGCATTACCGAGTGATTTTGGTTATAGTAGAAAACTGACATTAACGCTTTATAAAGAACTAGATCAGTCACTACCATATGTCGGTTCAGCACTTGGTAGCGAGCTTTTATAAATGCTTGCCACGTAAGTGTTTTTTTACTATGATAGTGTAAACGAATAATGTCCATGTGGCACAGATGGAGATGATGAAATGCGATGTCCCAAATGTCACCATAACGGAACAAGAGTTCTTGATTCGCGGCCCAGCGATGAAAGTCGCTCAATCAAGCGGCGACGAGAGTGCGAGCATTGCTTGCAGCGTTTCACTACTTTTGAAACAGTTGAAGAGACACCTTTATTAATTGTAAAGAAGGACGGCATGCGTGAAGAGTTCAGTAAAGAAAAAATGTTGCGCGGTCTCGTAAGGGCATGTGAGAAAAGGCCTGTCCCAATTGAAACGTTAGAGGAAATTGTTGTTCAAGTGGAACGTGCTTTACGCAATGAAGGTGAAAAAGAAGTACGGAGTCAAGATGTAGGTGAACGTGTGATGGAACGTTTAGCGACAGTTGATGATGTAGCCTACGTTCGATTTGCATCTGTATATAGACAATTTAAAGACATTAATGTATTTATAAAAGAACTAACGGATTTAATGAATAAAAACTAAAAGGAGCTAAAGCGGAGCTGCGCTTTAAGCTCTTTTTTGCCGAAAGGAGCGAACTTTCATGACATGGCATTGGAAAGAAGTGTTGCCAGTTGATCCATTCTCTGTTCGCTTAGCTGATTTTATTACTGATGTTGACCTCCACTTACTTGCCTTGCTGTATCAACCTCTAATTGGTGCAAAAGCGACTGGCTTGTATCGAAGCCTTCTTGCTCAACTACCAGCAGGGATGTTCACAAGTGATCGCCATACGCATCAGCATTTAAGTTTAATGCTTGGGCAAGATATGGCAGAGTTACTGGAGGCACGCAAGAAACTCGAAGCAATTGATTTATTAAGGACGTATCAGCGTAAAGATGAGCAAGAGCGTTTTTTTCGTTTATGAATTGCAGCCGCCGATGAAGCCACACGTTTTTTTTTAATGATGATGTTCTTAGTGTATTCCTCTTTAACCGTCTAGGGAAAAAAGGCTATCGCGCGATTAGAGAGCGGTTTTTACTGGAGAGAATAGACTATACAGCATTCGAAGAAGTGACACATTCTTTTTCGGACGTATTCACATCTTTAACTCATTCAGAAATGCAACCCAAATTGATGGATGAGGACGACGAAGCATTTAATAGAGACCAAACCGAAGTGATTGGTCGTGAAAAGGTAGGTCTTGCGTTTAAAGGGTTTGATTTTGATTTAATGAAGCAAGCGTTATCTAGCTTTGTTGTCCCGGATGAACTTCTGACAGATGATATCATTGATTTAATAAATAAGCTTGCATTTGTTTATCAAGTAGAACCACTCACAATGGCGAATTTAATTGAACGTGCTGCGCTAGGGGAATCGCTGCAAGCAAATGATTTGAGGGAGACCATTCAAACATGGTACAAGCTTGAAAGTAGTTCTCAAGCCCCTGCACTTGGTTTGCGGAGTCAACCAGTAGGGCAGAGGACTGTAGTGAAGGAACCGACAAATGAAGGAGAGCGGGTAACACTTTTTTATGAGGAAACAGCGCCGATTACCTTATTAGAAATGAGACAGGATGGCGCTTCGGTGGCACCAGCCGACGTTAAAATTATTGAAGAGCTTATTGTTGATTATATGCTTAACCCAGGTGTCGTCAACGTCATGATAGATTCCGTTTTATTTCGAAATGATATGAAATTATCAAGACCGTTTATGTTAAAAATCGCTGGACACTGGAAGCGAAAGAAAATAAAAACAGTACCAGAAGCGATGCGCCTTGTAAAAGAAGACAAGCAAAAACAAGCAGAAGCGGCGACGAAGAAAACAAATACGTCAAGGCGAAACTCTCGGCAAGATAAGTTGCCCAAATGGCTTGTCCAAGAGCAGAGTGAGAAAGCTAATCAAGTTTCAAGCAATGAATTAGAAGAGCCAGAAGATGTCCAGGCTGCGAAGCAAGAAATAGCAAGCTTGATGGAAGAAAGAAAAAGACGAAGAGCTCAGAAAGGGGAAAGCTAATGGATTCAATTAAAGGTTCACTTGAAGCCTTTGATAAGGATGGCCGCTTGCAACACCGCATTAATGAGCAAAAAAAGCGGTTGCTTGAGTCAGAGTCTGTGCAATCGTTTTTAAGTGATAATCCAGGGGTTACCGGGGACATGGTTGATCGTGGTTTAAGTAAACTGTATGAGTTTAAGAAAGAGCGAGAAAATTGCCGTGCTTGTCCCGGTCTTGAGAATTGCCCGAATATGATGCAAGGGTATCGACCTTTGCTTTATACAGAAAGGCAAAGTTTAGAACTTTCTTATACACGCTGTCCTCTTAAATTGGAACAGGAGGCGAGACTCGAGCAACAGCAACTCATTCAATCTCTTTATATCCCCAAAGACGTTCTTGATGCTGCATTTGATGATATGGATCAAGATAACCAACGGGCGAAAGCTATTTCACAGGCGGTACGTTTTGGCGTAAATGCAAACCCGGGGAAAGATGGAATGGGTCTTTATTTCCATGGCAAATTTGGAGTTGGAAAAACCTATTTACTAGGTGCAATAGCCAATGAATTAAAAGACAATCACATTCAAAGTTATCTTATTTACACACCTGATTTCTTTAGAGAAATGAAGCAGGCCATTGGTGACGGAACGTTTCAAGAAAAGCTTGATGCAGTGAGGGTAGCTCCTGTACTGATGCTTGATGATATTGGCGCTGAAACAACGACGGCTTGGACGCGTGATGAAATACTCGGACCAATTCTTCAGTACCGTATGTCAGAAAAACTCCCGACCCTTTTCACTTCGAATTACGATTATGAAGAGTTGGAAGAGCAGCTTGCTTATTCGGATAAAGGTGGGACAGAACAATTGAAAGCAAAACGGATTATGGAACGGATAAAACACTATACAACATTTGTTGAAGTTGGTGGGAAAAACCGGAGGGGCTAAAGTCCCGCCGGTTTTTGTTGTGCATTGGATGTTTAGAAAGAACTATGATACGATGGAATAGATTACTAGATAAACTCGTGTTTGGAGGTACAAGAAATGAGCGTAGATGCCATTTTAGACCGGGCGTTAAACGGCGAACGCATTTCCATGTCTGATGCGGTGGAACTCTATGAAAGCGATGATCTTGATAAACTAGGAAGAGCTGCTGACGCGATTATGAAGAAGTGGCACCCAGAACCAATAACGACATTTGTTATTGGACGCAATGTCAACTATACGAACTTTTGTGATACATATTGTTCGTTTTGCGCTTTCTATCGACCGCCAAACCACAAAGACGGTTATGTGCTAGATGATGAAGTCATTTATCAGAAAATCAAGGAAACGCAAGATGTTGGGGGAACAGAGATTTTAATGCAAGGTGGAACGAACCCAAATCTGAAACTTGATTACTATACGGATCTTCTAAAAGGAATAAAAAAACGCTTTCCGGATATATGGATGCATTCTTTTTCACCGGCTGAAATTTGGAAAATTGCTGAAGTAATGGATATGTCGGTTGAGGATGTTTTGCGTGAACTTCATGAAGCAGGCCTCGATAGCATGCCTGGTGGAGGCGCTGAAATCTTGACAGAAGAAACACGCATGCGTGTGAGCAGATTAAAAGTAACTGCTGATCAGTGGCTTGATGCGATGAAAGCTTCTAAAAAAGTAGGCATGTTCGGATCGGCGACTATGGTTATTGGTTTTGGAGAATCCTTTGAAGAGCGTGCTCTTCATTTACAACGTATCCGAGATGCTCAAGATGAAACACAATGTTTTACAGCGTTTATTTCTTGGTTGTTGCAACCAGAGAATACAGGGTTAAAACGTTTGAAGAAATTAACACCAGAAGACTATTTGAAAAATGTAGCTATTTCTAGGATCTTCTTAGATAATATCGCGAATTTCCAATCGTCTTGGGTGACGATGGGACCAGAAATCGGTAAGAAATCTCTCCATTTTGGTTGCAATGACTTTGGTAGTACGATGATGGAAGAGAATGTTGTATCAGCAGCGAATACAACTCATAAAGTAAACTCAAATCTTACACTACAGCTTATTCGTGAGGCGGGAAAAATACCGGCACAACGAAATACAAAGTACGACGTTCTTCGTAAATTCGAAGATGACCAGCAAGTAGAAAAAGATTTTGTGATGCAAAACTAGTTTATGTAAGCTTTAAAGCCATATGGTTTTAAAGCTTTTTTTATTGTGAAAGGCATGTTTTCCCCGTTTGTACATAAATTGAAAGTAAGCCTGTCTGGCTTCCATAGAGGTTGCGATGAGGTTTTTGATATGTTAGGGGGAGTCATGCGTGATTGCCATTCACTTTGAAGAACGGGGAACTTGTGCGCATTTTTTTAAAGAACTAGCTACTTATATGGCGACGTTGCACCATTAGGTTTTGGCGGAGCAGTTGAGAATCAAGGAAATCAATTGATTACCGTCCGCTATGAAAATCATGAAGTAGACTTTTATGATTCATTTCATCCTTTTTTAGCATCGATCTTTGCTGATTATGTGATTGAGACGAAGGAAGATGAGTGGTTAATTGAGATTGCGGAAGATTTATTCTTTTTTACAGATGCAGAGGAACAACAACAGATTGTGGCAATTGCGCAATCAATCCTCGAAGGAGATAGAAAAGGTATTCCATCAATGAAACCGCATTTTGACCGACGTGCGTTCTTATATGAAGCATTTGCAGCCCATCTTGATCCAGAGACAACTTTTTACTACGAACCTTTCCTGACATTTCGTTTAAAAGAATACGGTGAAGTATTAATTGATTGTATGGAACTTGCGATCGATGAATATTTAATGGAGCAAGACTATCAAACGATGATTGAAAACTTGAGGCATTATATCCGATTAACCCCGGCGCAACGACCAATGGTTCATATTATTCACGATGGAATGTTTTCATTTTATGATGAACATTTCCGGAAATTCACAGCAGATGAAATGGAATACTATGTAAAACAAGAACTTGTATTTGAAACAAATTTAGACTTATCAGAAATGGTGATTAGCCACTCGTCAGCATGGCGCCTGGTCATGTACACGTCTTCACAAATGAACCAGACGATAGCATTATCTTATCTATTCAAGCGATTTTTCAAGAACGACTCAGCATCTTTCCACTTCATCAAGGTCAAAAACAATCATAAAATAGACTTGCATAATAAGTCGTAGTTTTTGTATAATGTTCCTGTAAAAGTATTGAGAAGGACACCGCACTCAGCTGACACGTTGCATAAGAGAAAGGAGCCTTTGGCTGAAAGCTCCTGGACGTGTGTGGGTTGTGACCACCTTTGAACTGCTTTGGGGAACGCAAGTATCCAAAGCCGGCCCGCAACCGTTATCTGTATGTAGAGCTAATTAAGTAGGGTGGAACCACGAAACCACACTCGTCCCTTCACACAAGGGACGAGTGTTTTTTTTTGTACTAACATAACGGAAGGAAGTTAGAATGATGACGGATATACGAAAGTTACATTCCCAGATGGAGCTGTGAAGGAATTTCCGGACGGCACAACAACGGAAGATATTGCAGCTTCTATTAGTCCAGGGTTAAAGAAAAAAGCATTAGCTGGTAAGTTAGACGGACAGCTGTATGATTTAAAATCGGCTCTTCCAGTTGATGGAGCTATTGAAATTGTGATGCCTGGGACTGAAGATGGCTTGGAAATTATGAGACATAGCACTGCTCATTTAATGGCGCAAGCTGTTAAACGACTTTTTCCGGGAGTGAAGCTCGGGGTAGGTCCTGTAATTGAAGGTGGATTCTACTATGATATTGATGCGGATGAATCGATAACGGCAGAAGACTTGCCTAAAATCGAAAAAGAGATGAAGAAGATTGTCGGAGAGAACATAGAAATCGTTCGAGAAGAAGTTAGCCGTTCCGAAGCGATTTCTCGATTTAAAGACGACGAGTATAAGTTAGAACTTATTCAAGCAATACCAGAAGACGAATCCGTTACAATTTATACGCAAGGTGATTTCTTTGACCTTTGTCGCGGCATACACGTTCCATCAACGAACAAAATAAAAGAATTTAAGCTTCTATCTACTGCAGGTGCGTACTGGAGAGGTGATTCAAAAAACAAGATGCTTCAACGTATTTACGGTACGGCTTTCTTTACAAAAGAAGAGCTAAACAATCACTTGAAAATGCTTGAGGAAGCAAAAGAACGGGATCATCGTAAACTTGGAAAAGAACTTGGTATTTTGCTCTATCGCAAAAAGTAGGACAAGGCTTGCCGCTTTGGTTGCCAAAAGGGGCGACGATTCGCCGTATTATCGAACGCTATATTGTTGATAAAGAAGAGCGTCTAGGCTATCAACATGTGTACACGCCAATATTAGGTTCGTCCGAGCTTTATAAAACATCCGGACATTGGGAGCATTATAGTGATGATATGTTCCCGCCAATGGAAATGGATAACGAAACATTGGTTCTTCGCCCGATGAACTGCCCGCACCATATGATGGTGTACAAGCAGGATATGCGCAGTTACCGCCAATTGCCATTGCGAATTGCAGAGCTTGGGATGATGCACCGCTATGAAATGTCTGGAGCTGTATCAGGTTTACAACGCGTTCGTGGTATGACACTGAATGATGCTCATATCTTTTGCCGACCTGATCAAATTAAAGATGAATTTGTTCGAGTTGTCCGCCTTGTACAAGAAGTGTATAAAGACTTTGGTCTCGACAATTACTCATTCCGTCTTTCTTATCGCGATCCTGAAGATAAAGAGAAGTATTTTGATGATGATGCGATGTGGAATAAAGCACAAGATATGTTAAAAGACGCAATGGATTCTCTTGGCGCAGACTATTACGAAGCAATTGGGGAAGCTGCTTTTTACGGTCCGAAGCTAGATGTTCAAGTAAAAACGGCATTAGGTAAAGAAGAAACATTGTCCACTGTACAACTTGATTTCTTATTGCCGGAGCGCTTTGATTTAACGTATGTCGGTGAAGACGGCAAACAGCATCGCCCAGTCGTAGTACATCGTGGTGTTGTGTCAACAATGGAGCGATTTGTGGCGTTCTTGCTTGAAGAATATAAAGGAGCACTTCCAACATGGCTCTCGCCAGTGCAAGTGCAAGTCATTCCTGTCTCAAATGAAGCGCACCTCGAATATGCAACGCTTGTAAAAGAACAGCTGCAATTAGCTGGCGTCCGTGTGGAGATTGATGAGCGCGATGAAAAGCTTGGCTATAAAATTCGAGAGTCTCAAATGCAAAAAATCCCTTACATGCTTGTGTTAGGTGATAAGGAAGTGGAAGCAGAAGCAGTTAATATTCGCAAATATGGCGAACAAAATTCTGAATCAAAGCCACTTCAAGCATTTATTGAACAAGTGAGTTTGGAAGCGAAAAAATAAGCGACATAAATATAAGAACCTCCTACTAGTTACTTTAAATAGCTTGTTTGGGGGTTCTTTGTAAATTAAGAGAGGAAATTAAAAAGGTGGAATGATTTGAAGGGAAAAGCGAGGGATGAGATGAAAAGAACAGCCTCAATTACTTTTTGTATGTGTAGCCTTTTTGGTCATTTGGTTTGAATTCCGATAATTCGGTTTGATAAGAAAAATTTCTTTTTTGAAAAATAAATAGCGTTCTTTTTTCTGAAAGTGTTATGCAGAGCGTTAAAATATGCTACCATATCTTTGAAAGCGCACTCAAATCGATTGAATGATTTATTGATTGATTGTTGGAAATGGAGGATAAGATGACAAAAAAACTGCAGTGGGGCATTTTAGGAACAGCGACAATCGCTAAAAAATCAGTCATTCCAGGCATCAATGAATCGAAGACTGGGGAAATCAAAGCGGTGGCAAGCAGGTCGCTTGAAAAAGCGCAAGAAACGGCAAAGGAAGCTGGAGCGAGAGAAGCTTACGGCTCTTATGAGGAATTATTGCAAGACGAAGAGATTGACGCGGTTTACATTCCTTTGCCAAATCATCTTCATAAAGAGTGGGTCATCAAGGCGGCCGAAGCTGGCAAACACGTATTATGTGAAAAGCCGATCGCTCTAAATGAAGGTGAAGCGAAAGAAATGCAGCAAGCTAGCGTAAAACATGGTGTTGTACTTGCAGAGGCGTTTATGTATCGTTACCAAGCGCGCTATGCCCATATAAAAAGAACAATTGAAGCAGGAAAAATTGGAGAAATACGTGGAATTCGGGCTGTTTTCTCGTTTAATAATAGTGGAGATATGAGCAATTTTCGGATGAAGCGAGCGAATGGTGGAGGGGGGCTTTATGACATAGGTGTATATCCATTAAGTTTGGCGCGTATGATCTATGAAGAAGAACCAGAAGCGGTTACCGTCCATGGATTTGCACCAGCTTCCCACGACCATGTTGATATGGTTGCCGCGGGTCTTGTTGAATTTTCTGGAGGTAAATTCTTAACATTTGATTGTGGGATGTGGGCTGCTTTTCGCAATGAAGCAGAAATACTAGGGACGGATGGTCGAATTGTCATCCCAGATGCTTTTACTGGTGGTTTAGAAGGATATGAACTGTTTAAAGGGAATGGTAGCGAAACGATTGAAGTGAAAGATGTTAATCATTATGCCTTGCAAGCAGACGTATTCGCACAGGCCGTTTGGAAAGAAAAAACGTTGCCATTTGGAGCAGATGATGCAGTTGCAAATATGAAAGTGTTAGATGCATGTTTATCTTCACAGGAAAATCGGGAACGGATTGAATTAGGAGGAGAATGATGAAATCGATACCACTAACTAGAGTAGAACAACCGGTTTCGGCCTTAATTATGGGATCTGACTATTTTTCACCAGATAATCAGGAAAAAGTAAATCAAGTGTTGGAGAATTATACACTAATTGGTGGGAATACAATTGATACAGCTTATATTTATAATGGTGGTCAAAGTGAAGCTGCAATTGGAAATTGGTTAGATGCGGGCAATAGAGATCGCGTCAATGTATGGACAAAAGGTGGTCACCCGAATAAAAATGGCCATACGATTAACCGTGAGGAACTAACTGAACAATTGAAAATAAGTTTAGATCGTCTAAAAACAGATCAAGCAGATCTGTACGCATTGCACCGTGATGACCCGACTGTACCTGTTGGTGCGATTCTTGAGTGGCTTAATGAATTTGTGGAAAACGGCCAAATCGCCGCGTTTGGGGGGTCCAATTGGTCTGTCGAACGACTGGAGGAAGCAAATGACTATGCTACAAAAAATGGATTAAAAGGTTTTTCTTTTTCTAGTCCAAACCTCAGTCTCGCTAAAGCACAAGATCCTTATTGGCCTGGTTGTATTAGTTTAGATCAACAATCAGTAGCATGGCATACAAAAACGAATTTACCAGTGTTCTCATGGTCTTCACAAGCGAGAGGTTTTTTTACTGGACGATTTACTAGAGAGGATAAGAGCAACGACGATCTTGTTCGTGTTTTTTACAACGATCATACTGGAAACGTTATGATCGTGCTACAGAGCTTGCTAAACAAAAAGGTGTCTCAACAATCGAAATTGCTCTCGCGTACGTGGTTAATCAGCCTTTCCCAACGGCAGCGATTATCGGGCCGCAAAATCAAACTGAGATGGAGTCATGTGCAAGAGGAGCAGCAATTGAGTTGACTCAGACCGAACTTAATTGGTTAGATTTAAACGAATAAAAGGTGAGGCACAGGCTAACATTTGTTAGCCTGTGCTTTTTTCTGAGTCTACTCGAATGAGTGAGCTTCAACAATTAATAGAAGTGCTCCTCTTATTGCTACAGTTTCGTGCCATTCTTTCTCAAGCCATTCAACTCCCTCTCCAGCTTCGAGAGTAAAGTGATTATCAATTCCGCGTACGCTTACTTTGCCGGACAAACATATAAGACGTTGTGACACGGCTGCTTGATGCCAGCCAATTTTGTTTCCTTCTGTTAATCGTGCTAGCAGAACTTGACACTGGTCACGTACGTTAGCAATCGGTAATGCAGTAAAGACCGAATCATATGCCGTTATCTCTTTTTCATCTGGGCGAAACTTACGCATGATCTTCACCTCTTTTTGATAAAATATGATTCACATAGTCTAATTTACCAGTTGTATATTTAGTTTGATTGCTTGGAAATTTGGAGGCTAATTCTTGTTTTAACTGTTCATATGCGAACCTTTCATGAGAGTAATCAAGCAAATAATCCCGAAAGAATAAATGAACATTCCACCATGTATTATTTTTAACGACAACATGGGCAACAATCGTTTTAGATTGAGTTTGTAAATCAGTAAATCGAGCGATGACTTTTTTGCCGCTTATTTGTACTTTTGGCAATAAATAATAGTCATATTGATTGAATTGAGTCCATGGAAAGAGATCTACTTTATCGAGAGAATCAAGCCCAATCATGATGTCTAGAATAGGTTTGGCGCTTATTCCAGGGATTGCAGTGGAGCCAATATGTTCAATAATTGGTTCGAAGCCTGTAACTAGTTGACTTAAACGATTTTGTTCCTCGCTGAAAATCCTTTTCCATTCCTGTTGATAGGGAACTAAACGTACTTCGCTATTTTTAAGGCCTAGCATCTGCATCCCTCCAATTCTGGTGTAAGTATACCGGGAATAATTCTGAATAAACAGTCTGTAAATAATGTGGGATTTCGGGTATAATAGAAGTATAGTTTATTAGGAGGTTTCTTAAGTGTTTACATATAAAATGAAAGAAATTGGTTATACGATTGATCTACCATATGGTCAATTAGATGTTAGTGGGGATGAATCAGCAGGTTTTAGGCCTTATCAACTCCTTGTGTCCTCAATTGCTGTTTGTAGTGGTGGTGTTTTCAGGAAAATCTTAGACAAAAAGCGAATTCAATATGATTCGATCGATATCGAGGCAGATGTTGTAAGGAATGAAGCGAATGTAAACGAAGTGACAGAAGTTCATTTACGGTTTTTTGTTAAAGGATCGGAAGCAACAACTGAGCAGTTGGAAAAGGCATTAGCGCTCGCTTCGAAAAACTGTCCGATTGTTCAATCGGTGAATACAAGTATTGAAATAACTGAGACTATCATAAAAAAAGACGTTTAAACGTTTCATATCGTAGACAAAATACCTCAGAGGTTTTATCTCCGAGGTATTTTTAGGTCAATTGGAGTTGGGATGCTCATCCCTCCAACTACAATTGGTTAACTTTTTTAAGTTCATTGCTGAAAAAAACATCGCTTACATTGAGTTTTTTTCCTGTGCATTTTGACACCATCAGTCACCTCAGATTTATTCTCCTGTCTTTATGAAAAGAACGTCTAATAAATTGCTCTCAATGAAATGATCAGCAACTAGCGGACGGCATACACGTAGACTCCTGGCGTCGCCCGCGGAAAGTGAAGTGTATGCGGGAGCATCGGCAAAGAGGGATATCATCATCTATTCACTCAACAGTAAAAAAGCTTGTCGACAGGTTGAGACGTTTAAATGTCTTTTTTTTCTATTTTTTGTAAAGAAAATTCTAAAGTTTTTATAAAGTTGCTAGTTTTTTATAAGGGAGAAAGTATAATAGAAGAAGTTAGATTAAAAATAAAAGGGGCATAACGGATGGAACAATTAAAGCAACAAGCGTACGATCAAGAAGAGTTTAGTTTTTCGAAAAAACCAAATATTTTCACGTTTATCGTTAGTCCTGTTAAACAATTTGAGCGAATCAAAGGCGAACCAATTGCGCTCGGACCGATGTTTTTGATTCTCGGACTTGTTTTAATTGGCTTAATCATTCCTGCAATTGTTGGACAAGGTGGTCTAGTTGATTTTACTGGAGGTGCGGGAGCTTATGAAGAAGAATTCTACGCTGAAGATGGCTTTTATTATGAAGAGGAACCTTCCTTTGGAAACGTTAATTTAGAAGGGCTTGCGATTGGATTTGTTAGTGGCATTATTGTACTAGCTTTATTTGCCGCTGTGCCACCATTGTTTGCTTTATTATTTATGGCATTCGCTCGGATGCAAAATAATCGCGTTTCTTATGGAAAGCTTTATTCAATGACGGTCTTCGCTTCATTATCTACTGCAATTGGTTTCCTCTATTTAATGATTATGAATACAATAAATGGAACATACGGTTATGTGTATACAGCGCCATCTGTTTTTGTTACGCAAGAACACTTATTATACCCATTACTATCTACACTAGAAGTTTCTTCGATTGCCTTTATTGTCCTTATTGTTATTGGACTAGTGAAAACAGCTAATTTTAATCGATTGCCTGCTATTACAATCGGGGGCGGAATGTTTGCTCTATTCTTTGTTTTGAATGTATTGGGGGGATTTTAAGTTGAGCATTGTAAAGAAAGGAATTATAGCAGTGGTCATTCTTGGTTCAGTTATTACGTTTACGACGTTTGGTATGTCAAATGCCCATCAAGTGTCTGGTGAACCTGAAGGCAATATGGTAGATTTGACGTTTCCTATGTATGAGGATATGAGTACGACTGTGTTGGTTCCTGGGTCACTGGAGCTAGTTGATCGTCAAGTCATTAATGAACTTGCAGAGAATGGGGGCTACGAGATTCTTGTTGAAGTTGGTGATGCAGTGGAAGAAGGGACACCGCTCATTCAGTATTCAACAATTGAGGTTGATTATGAAATTCAAGATGTCCAGCTACAAATCGACCGTAGTAATGCGACGATCTCTAAATATTCTGTTTCTGAAAATGATGTCGCCAAACGGAAAAATGGACCAGAGGTAAAACCTACATTTATCACTGATGAAGAAACAGGTGAGGAAATTGAAGTTGATCCTGTTGTGACAGTGGCAGAGTTAGATGCGGAATTAGCGGAACTTGCTGAATTGAAAAAAAGAAGAAAATTACGAATTAACAAGATTAACGAATCAACTAGAAAGTGTGAAGGAACAAAAGGAACAATTAACAGTAAAAAGTAAAATTAATGGAACTGTATTGAAGATAAATGAGCAAGGGGGAGCTCATCCGGAAGATGCATATGGTGGAACTGAATCTACTACTTTAATGGAAGTCGCTGATACATCTAAATTTACTATCACTGGGAATATATCAGAACGCCAGTCTTTAGATGTTGAAGTCGGACACTCGGTCTTCGTCTATTCTGATACATTGACAGAAAGCACGTGGAATGGCGAAGTCATTGATGTTTCTTACTTTCCAACTGAAAGCAATGAATGGTATGGAGAATCTTCAGGTTCCCAGTATCCTGTAACAATACTTGTTACAGAGGGGGATACAGAAATGTTACGCCCTGGCTACCAAGTTTTTGCAGAAATCCTTACATCGGAACAATCAGGCTTAGCGGTACCAATGGAAGCACTAAAATACGATGAGTTTTCTACGTACGTTTTAGTATATGAAGACGGACTAGCTGTCAAACGTGAAGTGGAAATTGGCTTCTCAAATGACTACTCTATTGAAATTATTAGTGGTTTAACAGAAGAGGATCAAGTAATCCTTGATTATACGGAAATGATTGAAGAAGGAATGGAAGTTGTCCCATATGATTATGGGGAGTTCGAAGAGGATTCATTTTATGAGGATGATGAATCAATTTTTGAAGAAGAGCTTGACGAAGGTGAACTTGAAGAAGAGATTGAAAGCGAAGAGGAAAAGTCTACTGATGAGGGCGAAGAAGTATGATTAGGTTCAAACAAGTAACAAAATCATTTCGAATTGGTGTATCTTGGTCGCAAGTATTATCCCCAATTGATTTAACGATTGAAAGTGGAAGCTTTATGTCGATTATGGGTCCGTCGGGTTCTGGTAAAACAACGCTAATGAATATTGTTGGTTGCTTGGATCGACCAACTACTGGCAATATATATTGGATGATGAACTCATTGGTACACAGAGTGATAGCGAGCTCGCAAAGATACGAAATGAAAAAATCGGATTTGTTTTTCAGCAGTTTCATCTATTACCGAGACTCTCAGCGTGGAAAAATGTTGAGCTGCCAATGATTTATGCAGGTGTAGCAAAAAGGAGCGAAAACAAAGGGCGTTTCAAGCTTTAGCGCGTGTGGGCTTAGAAGATCGATTGCATTATAAGCCAGCGTCTTTGTCTGGTGGACAAAAGCAACGTGTAGCGATTGCCCGTGCGATTGTGAACAATCCAGCAGTTATTCTTGCAGATGAGCCAACTGGAGCACTTGATTCAAAAACAAGTAATTCAATTATGGAGCTTTTGCGGGAACTGAATGTAGATGGAGCTACAATTGTGATCATCACACATGAAAAAGAAGTGGCGGAAAAAACGGATCGAACCGTTTACGTCCGTGATGGGAAAATTCAGGAGGCAGCAGCTTCCTGATAAGCTGTTGGAAAGGACAGTCGCTGTGAATATCATAGAAAATATAAAGATGGCCTTTAGTTCTATTGCTGCTCAAAAAACAAGGGCGTTTCTAACGACCCTTGGCATTATCATTGGAGTAGCTGCTGTTATTATGGTTGTAGCGATTGGTCAAGGGGCGGAGCAAAAATTAAAAGAGCAAATTGTTGGAGTTGAAAACATTCGTGATGTTCATTTCAATCCATCGGAATTAGATGAGGCAGAGAATCCAAACATCTGGTGGGATTGGAAGTTTACGGAGCAAGATATCGATAGTGTTCAATCCTTGCCAAATGTTCAATCCGCAGTTGCATCGTCGAACAATCATACATCAATTATGGCGAATGATGAACAAGTCGATACAGAAATTAATGGGATTAACATGCACTACCTTGATCTTCATGCGTATGAGGCATTAGAAGGAGAACTATTAAAACCAATCGATTTTCTAACAGGGAGTCGCAAAGCTGTTATTACATCAATGCTTGCGGAGCGGTTGTTCCCGTATGAATCTGCTGTAGGACAAACCGTAAAAGTAGGAGCTTATCCGATTGATATTATTGGGGTACTTGCTCCGTCTGAAAGTGTTATTCGCTATGACTATGAACAAATGATGTTGCCTTATGAAACATCGAAACTAATCTTCTTTACTGAGGGATTTGATACGCTAAGTATCCGTTCAGAGACAGTGGAGGAAGTGGAGATGGCTGTAATGGATGCCATTGACTTATTAAATGCAAACCACGAGACAATCGATGCCTATCAAAGCGAAGATAGAAGTCAATATATCGAAGCAAATACTACCATTACTAAAACGTTGACTCTTATTATTGGTGGTATTGCAGGTATTTCTCTACTAGTTGGTGGGATTGGTGTTATGAATATCATGCTCGTTTCGGTAACAGAGCGGACAAGGGAAATTGGTATACGTAAATCGATGGGAGCTACTAGAGGACAGATCTTATTTCAATTTCTAATCGAGTCAGTCGTTTTAACAGCTCTTGGAGGAATGATGGGAATATTACTTGGTGCTGGCTTTGTTTATTTAGTTGGTTCTGGTTTTGACCTGGAAGTAAGCCTATCCCCTTTGGTTATAGCAATTGCGACAGCATTTTCGCTTGTTGTTGGTATAGTCTTTGGTTTGCTTCCGGCTAACAAAGCGGCGAGACTTGATCCTGTTGATTCATTAAGATATGAATAACGCTATTGAACGTTGACAGAAGTAAATGTACATGGTAAGATACTCTTTGTGTTAGTCAAATAAAGCAAGAAGAAGCACCCGCTTCTCACCTGTTCGACATTGGTTGCCAGGTTAGAAATCGTCAGTTATAAACATACTGATTAAATGTGGGTGCAATGCGTCCGCATTTTTTTACGTTTAGACGTTTGATAATTGCTTTAGCTGCATCACAAAATCCACTGGAGGTGGCTCATTATTAGCAAGGACATGTTGGTCAATGAAGGGATTCGAGCTCGGGAAGTACGTCTGGTTGGCGCCAATGGCGATCAAATTGGCGTGAAGTCAAAGCATGAAGCACTGGAAATGGCACAAAAAGTAAATCTTGACCTTGTTTGCGTGGCGCCAAATGCAAAACCGCCTGTCTGCCGCATCATGGATTACGGAAAATACCGCTATGAGCAGCAGAAAAAAGAAAAAGAAGCGCGTAAAAATCAGAAAGTCATTACAATCAAAGAAGTTCGCTTGAGTCCAACGATTGAAGATAATGACTTTAATACGAAGCTACGCAACGCTCGTAAATTTCTTGAAAAAGGCGATAAGGTTAAAGCATCGATTCGATTCCGTGGTCGTGCGATTACGCACTCCCAAATTGGGCGTGACGTACTTGAACGTCTCGCGAAAGAATGCGAGGACATTGCTACCATTGAGCTCGCCCGAAAATGGAAGGTCGCAGCATGTTTCTCGTTATGGCACCTAAAGCCGAGAAATAAGTGCAGGAACTAGTTAAAGGAGGACGTCGTTATGCCTAAAATGAAAACTCACCGCGGCGCTGCAAAGCGTTTCAAGAAAACAGGAACTGGCAAGTTAAAGCGTTCGCATGCTTTCACAAGCCACATGTTCCGCAATAAGTCGCAAAAACAAAAGCGTAAGCTTCGTAAGTCGGCTATTGTTCATTCCGGAGACTTCAAACGCATTGGTCAAATGCTGACATACAAGAAAAAATAAACTGTTCGGACAGATAGAAGGAGGGATTTGCGATGCCAAGAGTAAAAGGCGGTTATGTCGCTCGTCGTCGTCGTAAAAAGGTTTTAAAACTAGCAAAAGGGTATTACGGTTCAAAGCATACGCTATTTAAATCAGCGCAAGGTCAGGTTATGAAATCCTTGCAATATGCATACCGTGATCGTCGCCAGAAAAAACGTGATTTCCGTAAGCTTTGGATTACACGTATTAATGCAGCTGCCCGTATCAACGGACTATCTTATAGCCGTTTAATGCATGGTTTGAAACTTGCAGAAATTAATGTAAACCGTAAGATGCTTGCTGATCTTGCAGTGAATGATGAAAAAGCATTTGCTCAGCTTGCTGAACAAGCGAAGTCAAGCTTAAAAAATTAATGTCAAAAGAAAAGGTGCAGTCATCAGGCTGCACTTTTTTTCTTGCAAAGATGGGGTAGCAAATGTGGATTTATTTTGGTATCATCACGATAGTTGGTTTTATTGTGATGGGTGTCGATAAAACCCGTGCCAGAACGCAAGCTCGCCGAATTTCTGAACGGAACTTATGGTTGATAGGGATAGTTGGCGGCAGTTTAGGTGTATATATGGGCATGTACACGTTTCGACACAAAACGTTAAAACGTTCTTTTTCAATAGGTATACCCATCCTGATTTGTATTCAGGTTGCTCTAGGGTTGTTCATCTGTGACGCACTTTAGCATATGTATAGACAAAGGAGGCTGTTGTAATGGAGGATCTATTAAATCGATCGCTTGAAGTTATAGAATCAGCTGGCTGGTATGCTCCTGCATTATTCATTCTTTTGCATGTATTACGGCCTTTTTTGTTTCTACCGGTTGTGCTAGTATGCGTCGCAGGCGGGTACGTATTTGGTCCTTTCTATGGAGCAGTTTACTCCTATTTAGGGTTAATGGGTGTTAGCATTAGCTTTATTGGTTAATAGGGATGTTGCCTAAATTTCATATGAAGCTAACCCGATTAAAAGATAAAATGATCGGTGGACGTGAACGAATAAATATATGGCAGCTACTTGTTTTTCGCATTATGCCGTTTATGCACTTCCATGCTTTATCGTTTTATGTCATGGAGGAGACGCAGCACTATAAGCAATACGTGAAAAAATCAGCTATTATTAATAGTTCCCCTGCAATTGTTTATACGGCATTTGGTGGGCTAATTCATGAACTACCTTTGTCTGGAGTCCTTCTAATGGCAGGTGTTTTACTTTTATTAGTTTTTTTAATGCGGTCGAAGCACGAGAATGGGTCGACGTTTCAATCGAATGAGAAATTCTTGTAATGCCTCTTGCTTCAAGAAGCAAGGGGTTTATTATTTTCGTAGAAAAATAAATGCTTAGATACTTGTTTTAATCATACTTAATTATTAGAAATTTTTCAATTGACAATATGATAGCGTTTACATAAAATTGGTTTAATCCTATCTGGTTTTAGATTAGGGTTTTAAATTACTTACATGCGTTAAGGGAATTAAAAGGAGGCTGCCATGAAAAGAAAACAGACAAAACATGAAAGTCATTTTGAAAGGATCGAAAAAAGCCGGTCATTTAGGCAGCTAATGAAAGAAAAGAAAGCCTTTTTTGTACCATCTATAATCTTTTTTATGCTTTTTTATTTTTCATTGCCTGTGTTAGCTGTATACACAACCATACTTGAAGGGAAGGTTTTAGGCGAAATAACGTGGGCTTGGGTTCTGGCGGTCGCTCAATTCATAATGACTTGGACTTTCTGTATTATTTATGTAAAAAAGCCTCTCATTTTGATAAGTTAGCAGATGAAGTAATCCAAGAGAACAGTACACCGGAGAAAGAAGGTACAGGACTATGAATGCTGCAGTTATTACATTATTCTTAGCAATTGTCGCATTAACTCTCATCATAACTTATTTTGCAGCCAAACGAACAAAAACCGCGAGTGAATTTTATACAGCGGGTGGAGGGCTGACCGGTTGGCAGAATGGATTGGCAATTGCTGGTGATTACTTATCGGCGGCTTCATTCCTAGGTATAGCGGGTGCAATCGCATTGTTTGGATTTGATGGGTTCTTTTACAGCATTGGGTATCTAGTTGCGTATCTTGTTGTCATGTTTGTGGTAGCGGAGCCTCTTCGAAACCTTGGGAAATATACTTTGGCAGACATGATCCATTCTCGTTTTGATGCTAGGAAGGTACGAGGTGTTGCTGCTGGAAGTACAATAACAATTGTTATTTTTATATGATTGCACAATTAGTTGGCGCTGGTGCATTGATTCAGCTATTATTCGATATTCCTTATAATTATGCTGTTTTATTAGTAGGCGTTATGATGACAACATACGTGTTGTTTGGAGGAATGACAGCCACAAGTTGGGTGCAAATCATTAAAGCCGCATTATTAATGATTGCAACTGTCGTCATATCGATTATGGTTTTATGGCAATTCAACTTTAATATTGTCGAAATGTTCGCATCAGTGGGGGCGTCGCAGGAGCCAGGCTTTTTAAATCCAGGTGGTCAAGGCAGAGCGCCACTCGATTCAATTTCTCTAATGCTTGCACTTGTTCTTGGAACAGCGGGCTTGCCACATATTCTGATGCGTTTCTTTACTGTTCGGGATGCAAAAACGGCTAGGAGTTCGGTAGTTACTGCAACGTGGATTGTTGGTATTTTCTACATCTTAACGATTTTTCTTGGTTTTGGTGCCGCGGCATTTGTAGGTTCAGCGGATATCATTGCTGCAAACCGGCTGGGAACATGGCAGCGCCGCTCTTGGCTGAACGTCTTGGTGGAGAATTGTTTATGTCCTTTGTTGCTGCTGTTGCATTTGCAACGATTTTAGCTGTTGTTGCAGGTCTTGTGTTATCAGGGGCTTCAGCTTTTGCTCATGATGTGTACGGTCAAATTATTAAAAAAGGGAAAGCGACTGAGAAACAGCAAGTGGTAGCTGCTAGACTCGCTTCAGTGTCTGTTGCGGCGCTTTCAATCGTCCTTGCATTATTTGCCCAAAATATGAATGTCGCTTTCCTAGTTGCACTTGCTTTCTGTGTCGCAGCTAGTGCAAACTTACCTGTAATTGTTTATACAATCTATTGGAAACGATTTAACACAGCAGGAGCGATAAGTGCCATGTTATCTGGATTATTATCGGCATTGATTTTAGTGGCTATCAGTCCAAATGTAATTAAACCTGATGGGTCTGCTTTCATTACTGGAGATCCATTAATTGATTTAACGAACCCAGCCATCATCTCCGTGCCAATCGGTTTCTTAGGCGGAGTGATTGGAACTCTTCTATCAAACAAGCGTGACGACGCTAAATATGCGGAAGTAAAGGTACGGGCAAATACAGGCTATAAAGAAGCAAAGTAAAAAACCATCGCCCTTAAGGGCGATGGTTTTTCAGATAAAGCCTTGTTTCAGTATTATTATTCAGTAGGTTGTTTTGTTTGTTTTAGAAAATCTTTGATTGGTGAATTCCACTGAATAGAAGCGTCAGGATAACGAAGATGTACTTCTTCTTCAATGAAATGAAAGTCTTCATATTTCAATCCGCGAAGATTATCCTTGTCCGCTTTAATGTAGATTCGGACGACTTCAAAGGAGTCAGAAGTTGCTTCTAGATATTTTTCTCCTTCAAACATAGTGCCTTTATACGTGAGTTGGAAATTTTTTCGAACATTTTTTTCGTCATCCCAAAAAAAGAATTGTCCATTCTTCTGTGCGTTCTGAATTTTTCTTTCAGGATGAAGTGTATATTTAATTAGACTGTACACAATGACGATGAAAGCAGCAATAATGAGCAGCCTGAACATAAGCACGAGCAACGCAAGGACTCCTTTCTGTGAAAATAGTTATATAGACTATACGAAGTGTAAAAAGCAAAGGTTTCATTAATAGTTATAAAACTTCCCTAAAAATTTGTCCAGTAAACGTTTGTTGCAATGAGTGATTTTCGTTATACTAGGAAATAATGAAGTGAAGGAGTGACCTAAATGGATGAACAGTTACAGATGTTAAAAGCACTAACTGATGCAAACGGAATCTCTGGTTTCGAAAAAGAAGCACGTGAGGTTATGCGTTCTTACATAAGCCCCTATGCTGATTCGGTAGAAACCGATCATTTAGGCAGTTTAATTGCAAAGAAAACGGGTCTTGCAAACGGTCCTAAAATAATGGTAGCTGGTCATTTAGATGAAATTGGCTTTATGGTCACAACAATCGATGAAAAAGGGTTTTTGCGGTTTCAAACAATTGGAGGTTGGTGGGGCCAAGTCATGCTTGCACAGCGTGTGACAGTCATGACGAAGAACGGATATATTGACGGAGTCATTGGTTCTAAGCCGCCTCATGTGTTATCGCCAGAAGCACGAAAAAAACCCGTAGAGATAAAAGACATGTTTATTGATGTGGGTGCGTCTTCTAAAGAAGAAGCACAAGAATTTGGCATTATGCCAGGTGATGCGATCGTTCCGGTTTGTGAATTTACCGTAATGAAAAATGAAAAGTTATTAATGGCGAAAGCATGGGATAACCGAATTGGGTGTGCGATTGCCATTGATGTACTAAAGAATTTACAAGGGGAAGATCATCCAAATATCGTCTATGGTGTTGGTACCGTACAAGAAGAAGTAGGTTTGCGTGGAGCAAAGACCAGTGCACACGCGATCAAACCGGATATTGGTTTTGGTATTGACGTTGGTATTGGTGCAGATACTCCTGGGACAAAAGGTGAAGGAACCCTAGGCGCTGGACCACAAATCATCTTATATGACGCTTCGATGATTGCGCATAAAGATCTACGTGATTTTGTTGTTCAAACTGCGGAGACAAATGGAATTCCTTATCAATTTGATTCCATTGCAGGTGGCGGAACAGATTCTGGTGCGATTCATTTGACAGCAGATGGCGTTCCTGCACTTTCTATTACGATTGCGACACGCTATATCCACACTCATGCAGGTATTTTGCACCGCGATGATTATGAAAATACAGTTAAGCTTCTTGTGGAGATCATTAAACAGCTTGATTCAGACAAAGTAAAAGAGTTGACATTTAGTTAACGTAAGCAAGGAGATAGACAATGAACGTGTACGGCAAATGGTCTTTTGTACTTACGCTTGTTTCAGCAGTGTTCTTAACTGTTTTTGCAGTGTTTTTACTTACAGGCTATGCAATCGCTCTTCCATCGTGGGTAACAAATGCGATAGGTTCAATTGCATTGTTGGTGTTATTTACAAGTGTAGGCTTTAGCTTAGCTCGATAGGGAAAGGTGAGCCAGGGAAGTGGAAGTTCGCTCCTTGGACTTTAATTGCTGTAAGTACAATTATACTTATTGTAATGCTGAACATCGTTTGGTTATAATGAATTCAACGAATGCGGCTTGCCAGCAAGTAGCGAGCCGCGTATTTTGGCATACTCTAGAACAAAGAAGCGTACGGATATAGTATGCTTGCTTACATGACTTGATTGCGTATAAGGTCAATTCCATATAAGAAAATGCTCACATGAAACACAAACAAAAAAAAGCGAAATCCTCTAAATCCATATTGCTCGATTGGGTGGTTGTACATGAAATAAAGCCCATAACTCAAAAGCATGAAGGCAATAATGGTGAACGCCCAGCGAAATAAAGTATTCATTCAAATGCTCCTAACAACCGTTTTGCTCTATTGTATGGGCAGCTGGTTGATAATAGTATACAAGCAGGTTGAAAGGGGATAGTGGATGAAGGATAAAGAACAAGATGGTTTCTTGAATGAAGAAGCGCTTGATGTATCCGTTCAATTTCTTGAATATTTCGCGGAAAGCTATCGGAAAGACAATGGAAAACAACCCACAATTACTGATTTGTGTAATGTTTTAAGAGTAGCGTTGGATTTAGAAGGTGAAATGTACTTTGATGAACTGAAAAATCATGTTGCTGCTAGTGTATCGGTTTACACAATGCCCCTTGATTCCTTTAGTGATATAAAACCCGGTGCAATTATCGAGATTTATTTGCCAGAGATTGAGAAGTACTCATATGCTGTCGTTGTTAAAGGGTATGCAGGTAAAGATAGCAAGCGCCAATTTATATGCAGTTCTATCATCTTTTTTTAAAAGAACAATTGTGCTCGAAACAAGTGAGGCAATGTTTTTTTGAAAAGGAGCCAGCTTTCTTAGTGTGTGTAACCAGAACTGGATTTATGGAAGGCGACTGGCAAGTAATTGATCAACAAAAACCAATTGTTGACGAAAAAGTAGTTGAAGGTTCTTATTTTGTTTACTTTGAGGACGGACAGTATTATCTTTCAGAGGGAAATGCTTATGTTCCATTAGAAGAAATGGTTAAAGTACAGCCGAGAATCGGCAAACGTTGCGGAAATCCCGCGGGTAAACTCGATAGTTCGATGGTTGAACAGATGCTCTGTGGGCTATTTGAAGGAAATTCGCTAGCGAACATAATTCGGTATAAGCTATAATAAAGGCGAGCAGGTAATCTGCTCGCTTTTATTATGAGTTAGTTCAACCCTTTGCTAATTTCAGCGCAAAGCTGTTCTTTCTCTGATTCATTTGCATTTTGCCAATAAACTTCCAAAAGGACGCCTAGTCCTGGGAGCATTTTTTCTTCTCCATTGTCAAGTGCATCAACAATGGTCGCTTCTACTTCGTCTTGGCTTGAACCTTGGATATTAGACATAATGGCTCCACGTAAATTAAATCCCATTCTTCTACCTCCTTGGTGTAATGAATCCATCATAGTATGCCGCGGCTTGTCTAGAATATAAGCAAAAAACATCATATATAAAAAGTGCAAGATTTAAAAAGGAGTTTTACAAGAATGAAGCGGATTGAATCGCTTAAAAATGAACGTGTTAAGAAATGGAAAAAATTGCATACAAAAAGAGGTCGTGAACAACAAGGGTTGTTTCTTGTAGAAGGAGAACATCTAGTTGAAGAGGCACTTAAGTCAAATTGGCTAGTCTCAACAATCATTACAAACACTCCTATATCAATCCCTTTTTCTGGTGAAGTTATTCAAGTAAATGATTCGGTTCTAAAAGAGCTTTCACGAACGGAAACCCCCCAAGGGATGATCGCGGTGTGTCAGCGGCAAGAGCTGAGTGAACCTACAGATCTTACTGGTGTTTATGTGGTACTTGATCGTATTCAAGACCCGGGAACCTTGGGACGATTATTCGCACGGCTCTTGCTGCAGGTGCAACTGCGGTAGTGGTCGGAACTGGATCGGTTGATGTGTTTAACGATAAAGTGATCCGTTCAACACAAGGAGCGATTTTTCATATCCCGGTATATGAAGGTGGACTTGAAGATTGGTTTAATGCTTTTGAGCAAGCAAAAATACCTGTATTTGGAACTTCGTTAATAGAGGCCATTCCGTACTTTGAGGTTGAAAAAACAAGTCATTTTGCTCTTTTATTTGGGAATGAAGGAGACGGTGTTGGGGAAGAATGGCTAAAACGGACAAGCCAGAACTTGTATATCCCGCAAAACCCTAAAGCTGAATCACTAAATGTTGCAGTCGCATCAGGTATTCTTCTGTATTCACTTAAATCGGATCTTGCGACTAAAGGCTAAGTTGATTATAATGAAGGGTAATAATAATTCACTATAAAGTAAAAAGCGCTGACAGAGACTAGTATGTTTATGTCCACCATTAAGGGAGGAAATGCCGTGACTGTAAGCATTTCTATGGAAGGGTAAACTGAATTCACTCTTGAGCTGACATTCCTAAAGAATGTGACCGGTGAAAGCCGTTATCGAGAATGAAGTCAATACGCCTTACTGGCGTTTGTGAACTAAGGGTGGTACCACGAGCTTTCGTCCCTTTCTAAGGGATTAGAGAGCTCTTTTTTTGTTTTTACATAAAGTTAGGGAGGTAAGGACATGCGTGAACAGTTGGAAGCATTAAAAACAGAAGCATTAGAACAAGCGGCCAAGCCGAATCAGAGAAAGACGTCCAGGCGGTCCGGGTTGCATATTTGGGAAAGAAAGGGCCTATCACTGAAGTTCTTCGTGGCATGGGCAAACTTACCGCAGAAGAGCGTCCGATCATTGGTGCCTTGGCAAACGAGGTCCGAGATGACATAAAAACGAACCTTGATCAAAAAAGTGAGGTGCTTGAGAAAGAAGCACTGGAAAAACAATTACAATCAGAGTCCATTGATGTCACGTTGCCAGGAAGACCGGCGTCACAAGGAACGATTCATCCGTTAAGTGCAGTAGTTACGGAAATTGAAGACATCTTCTTAGGTCTTGGTTTTTCTATTGGGGAAGGACCAGAAATCGAAACCGATTACTATAACTTTGAGGCATTAAATTTACCAAAAGATCATCCAGCAAGAGATATGCAGGATTCATTTTATATCACTGATGAATTGTTGTTAAGGACTCAAACATCACCGGTGCAAGCAAGAACAATGGAAAAGCATGAAGGGAGAGGTCCTGTGAAGATTATTGTTCCAGGAAAAGTGTTCCGTCGGGACGATGATGATGCAACGCATTCTCACCAATTCATGCAGACGGAAGGTCTTTATGTCGATAAAAACGTACGGATGAGTGATTTAAAAGGAATTTTAGAATCCTTTGCTAAGCAATTCTTTGGAATTGATCGCTCAATCCGTTTGCGCCCAAGTTTCTTTCCATTCACAGAACCATCTGTGGAGATTGATGTATCTTGTGGCATTTGTTCAGGTAGTGGTTGCCGGGTGTGCAAACAATCTGGTTGGATTGAGGTGCTCGGGGCAGGAATGGTTCACCCCCGTGTGTTGGAAATGAGTGGTTTTAATCCTAATGAATATAGTGGTTTCGCTTTCGGCATGGGGGTTGAGCGATTAGCGATGTTGAAATATGACATTGATGATATTCGCCAATTTTATACGAATGATGCCAGGTTTTTAATGCAATTCAAATCTGTTTAAGGAGGGCCACACATTGCTCGTTTCATACAAATGGTTACAAGAATATATAGAGGTTAGTGACGTTAGTCACAAGAAATAGCGGAAAAAATGACGCGAAGCGGAATTGAAATTGATTTTATTCATGAACGTAATTTAGGTGCTACTAAAGTAGTTGTTGGTTATGTACAGGAAGTTCAACAACATCCAGACGCAGATAAATTAAATGTGTGTCAAGTAGATATAGGACAAGAAGAACATGTTCAAATTGTTTGTGGTGCCCCAAATGTGGCTGAAGGACAGTATGTGGCGGTTGCTCAAGTAGGTGCTCGTCTTCCTGGTGGAGTGAAAATCAAAAAAGCAAAATTGCGGGGACAAGAATCACAGGGCATGATTTGTTCGTTACAAGAATTAGGAATCGAAAATAAACTTGTGCCAAAACGATATGTTGAAGGAATTTACGTGTTTTCTAATACGTCTGATGTTACTCCTGGTCAAGATGTTCTTGAGATTTTTTCATTAGACGATTCGATTCTTGAGCTTGATTTAACTGCAAATCGCTCAGATTGTATGCATATGCTTGGAGTTGCTTACGAACTTGCAGCTTTATATGATCGTCCAGTAAAAATGCCGAAGATAAAAGTAAGAGAAATAAAAGAAACAGCGGAAAGTCAATTGGATGTTTCAGTGGAGAACAAAGAGGATACACCATTTTATCAGGCGACAATGATTAAAAACATCAATGTCGCTCCATCACCAATATGGATGCAAAACCGGCTAATGGCTGCTGGCATTCGCCCGATTAGTAATGTTGTTGATGTGACGAATTATGTACTGCTTGAGTATGGTCAGCCACTACATGCCTTTGATTATGATGCTCTTGGAGCGAAAAATATTCATGTTCGTCGAGCGAACAGCAATGAGTCATTCACAACGTTGGATGGCGAAGAAAGAACACTTTCGGATGAACAGCTAGTTGTTACGAATGGGAAAATTCCAGTAGCACTCGCAGGCGTGATGGGTGGCCTTGATTCTGAAGTTACTGAAGGGACAACTACGATTGTTCTTGAAGCAGCAGCTTTTCATCCAACGGTTGTGCGTCGGTCGGCAAAAATCAGTGGCCTTAGAAGTGATTCAAGTGCAAGGTTTGAAAAGGGCATTAATCAGTCAAGGGTTGGAGAAGCAGCTAGACGAGCGGCTTATTTGATTCAAGAATTAGCTGGCGGTGTCGTTCTACATGGCACAGTAGAAGCAGATAACCGCTCTGGTAAAGAGGTTGTTATTGCTTTAAACCTTGATGAAATGAATAAACGCTTAGGGACTACATTATCTATTTCTGAAGTAGCAGGTATTATTGGTCGTTTACAGTTTCCTTGCGAAAAAGTGGGAGATGATCTCCATGTTACTGTGCCGAACCGTCGTGGCGATATTCTTATTAAAGAAGACTTATATGAAGAAGTCGCACGCATATTTGGATACGACGACCTTCCATCTACTTTACCAAGTGGTACAACGACACAAGGAAAACGGTCTGATTACCAAGTAAGTCGGATAAAGGCTGAACAATATTTACGTAGCGCTGGTTTGTCAGAAGTCATTACTTATTCATTAACAAGTAAACAAAAAGCAACAGTCTATGCTCCGAAAGGGATTAAACCGATTCGTATTGATAAGCCAATGAGCGAAGAGAGAAGTGTTATGCGCACAAGCTTGCTTCCGCATCTTTATGATATTGCTGCTTATAACGGGAGTCATAAGAACAACGATCTTTTTGTATATGAACGTGGTTCTGTCTTTTTAACAGATGAAGAGTCTCTTACACAATTACCGAAAGAACAAGAGCGATTAGCTGCCTTAATTAGCGGTGATTATCTAAGCCATCCTTGGCAAGGGGAGAAAAAAGAGGCTGATTTCTTTGTGCTGAAAGGCATTATGGAAGGGTTATTTGAAACACTTGGTCTGACAGAACGAATTCAGTTTGAACAGCATAAGGGTGAAGGATTCCATCCTGGTCGAACAGCTAACGTTCAATTTGATGGAAAATCGGTGGGCATCTTAGCGCAAGTACATCCAAGTGTACAAAAACAATTAGATTTAAAAGAGACTTATGTTTTTGAACTGAACTTGGAAACATTGCTTAACGCAGAACAAAAAACTGTAAACTATGCAGGAATTCCACGTTATCCAGCGATTGTACGTGATATTGCCTTAGTTGTAGATGAACAAGTAACTGTTGCCAAATTAAAGCAGACCATCGAGGAATCAGGCGGTGAATTGTTGAAGGAAGTCGCTTTGTTTGATGTGTATGCTGGTGAGCATATGGAAGCTGGCAAGAAATCAACGGCTTTTTCATTAACATATAGACATAAAGACCGGACATTGACGGATGAAGAAGTGCAAAACGCACACGAATACGTGTTACAAGCGTTAACAGAAAAAGCTGGAGCGGTATTGCGTTCCTAATAAATGTGGAAAACGGTCGCCCTAGAAGGGTGATCGTTTTTTTGGTTTTCAATTTAACAACTACATGGTATGATGAAACATAGTTTTAGTATGGCGCAACGTGCTGGGAGGTTCTTTCGTGGAGAATGGCGACAAGAAAACAAGAACAACGGTCCGTATACAAGGCCAAATGTATAAAGTGGTCAGCGAAGAAGAGCCTGCCCATGTAAAAGAAGTGGCAAATTATATTAACGAAAAAATGGATGAGTTAAAAAAACGGAATCCATATTTAGATACAACAAAATTATCAGTGTTAACGGCTTTAAACATTGCTGATGAATATTTGAAATTGAAACGAGAAAACGAAGGAGAATGAAATGCTCAGTTTAGTCATTATGCTTTTGCTGGTTTTCGGCTTTTTTATAGGCAGACGTCGAGGGTTCATTTTACAGCTGATTCATTTAGTAGCTTTTTTGTTGCTATATTTGTGGCATGGAGTTATTATGAACGACTCGCTAGCACCATTCGGTTGTATATCCCTTACCCTGATTTTTCTGCGGACGGTGCCTTTGGTATGATCATTAATTCCTTTGACGCAGAAAGTGTTTATTATTCAGCAATTGCATTCGCAATTTTGTTCTTTGGTACTAAAATAATTCTGCATATTATTGGTTCAATGCTTGACTTTGTGTCACATTTACCAATTTTAAATACGATTAATAAGCTTTTCGGAGGAATTTTAGGCTTCGTAGAAAACTATTTACTTGTATTTGTGTTGCTGTATGTTGCAACGGTTATTCCGATTAGTGGGATTCAATCTGCATTGCAGTCTTCTGTAGTAGCAGAGTTCATGATTTACAATACGCCTTATTTATCTGATTGGTTAAATGAATTATGGGTACGTCCGACATTTTAAGTGGCAGCTCGCGCGGATTGCGGGCTGTCTTTTCTAGTATTCGGTTTGATTTTCACAAACTAAACTCGTTATGATAGAGGAAGCAAGTAAAGGGGCGAGGTAAGTGGACAAAAAACATGTGATTCAACTATTAGAAGAAATAGCAGTGTATCTTGAAATAAAAGGGGAAAACCCTTTTAAAATATCCGCTTATCGAAAAGCGGCACAGACGTTAGAAAAAGATGAACGTAACCTAGAGCAAATTGGTGATCCTAAACAACTCACTGGTGTAGGACAAGCAACGTCCGATGTGATTTTGGAACTTAAACAAACTGGTGTTTCAACGACGTTGGAAGAGTTGAAAAACGAGATCCCAACCGGGCTTATCCCATTGCTAACATTACCTGGACTTGGTGGCAAAAAAATAGGGCGTTTGTATCGAGAACTAGGTGTTACCGATGCGGATCGTTTGCTGCAAGCTGCGAAGGCGCAACAGATTAGAGGTTTGGCTGGTTTTGGACAAAAATCGGAGCAAAAGATTGTGGAAGCATTTGCGGTTTGGAACAGGAGACCAGAAAGGTTGCCAATTGCACAGGTGCTCCCATTCGCAGAACAATTAGAGATACAATTAGCGAACTTAACCGACGTTATTCGCTTCTCTAGAGCAGGCAGCTTACGGCGAATGAGAGAGACTGTAAAAGATATTGATTATATTATTGCAACCGATCATGTAAGTTCTGTCAGAGAGCAGTTGTTGAACTTAGAGGGGATAAAAGGGGTTATTGCGAAAGGAGATACAAAAGTATCAGTAGAGCTAACGCTCGAAGCTGATACAATTTCAGTCGATTTCCGTCTGGTTGCAGATCATGAATTTGCAACAGCTCTTCATCATTTTACTGGTTCAAAAGATCATAATGTAAAGATGAGACAATTAGCTAAGCAACAAAACGAGAAAATAAACGAATATGGTATCGAATTACAAGAGACAGGTGAGGTACGGACGTTTAAAAATGAAACGTTGTTTTTTAATCATTTTGGTTTGCCTTATATTCCTCCTGAAGCAAGAGAAGATGGTAGCGAAATCGAACGCTATAAAGACAATGAGATAACCGTATATTCTTCTGATGCTCGTGCCGACCTTCATATGCATACGACATGGAGTGATGGTGCCCACTCGATTGAAGAAATGGCAGAGGCAGCAAAAGCAAGAAATTATTCTCATATGGCTATTACCGACCATTCCCGCTATTTAAAGGTGGCTAACGGTTTATCCATCGAGCGATTAAAAGAGCAACATGACCGGATCCGTGCATATAATCAAGCGAATTCCGATTTTACTATTTTATCGGGAATTGAGATGGATATCTTACCAAATGGAGAGCTCGATTATCCGAATTCTGTCCTTGAGGAAGTAGACTTTGTGATTGCATCTATTCACTCTGCTTTTTCTCAAAATAGAGAGACTTTAATGGCGCGTATGAAACAAGCAATGTTTAACCCTAATGTCAATTTAATAGCCCACCCAACCGGACGATTAATTGGGCGTCGGGAAGGCTATGATGTTGATGTGGAACAATTGATTGAGTGGGCAGCAGAAACAAATACAGCATTGGAACTGAATTCAAGTCCGAGTCGGTTGGATTTAGAAGTAAAATGGTTAAAGCAGGCTGCAGAAAAAGAAGTGCTGATCTCAATTAATTCTGATGCCCATCGCATGCAAACATTACAATTCGTCGACTATGGTTACGCTCATGCCAGAAAAGCGATGCTTTCAAATGAGCAAATCATCAATATGTGGCCGCTCGATCGATTAAAACAATGGTTAAAAGATAAGCGTAAGTTTTAAAAAGAAGGGAGTTGCACAAATGGAACATGTGCAGCGCGTATTAGAATATAGCAAAATGAAGCAACAACTTTTTGATCATGTGGCTTCCTCACTAGGTAGACAAAAAGCAATGGAGCTCGTTCCATCAACGAGTTTAGATGATGTTGTTAAACAACAAGAAGAAACCGCGGAAGCCTCAAATGTTCTTCGTTTAAAAGGACAGGTCCCACTTGGTGGGATAACCGATATTCGGGCCCATATAAAAAGAGCAGCAATTGGGGGTTCGTTATCTGCGACCGAACTAATCGATATTGCGTCAACATTGTATGGAGGAAAAAGGTTAAAGGTCTTTTTGGAAGAGATCATAGATGAAGGTCATATTAAAGTGCCTTTACTTGAAGAGAACATCTCGCTCCTTGAGCCATTATCGCAATTAGAAAAGGCTATTAAGCAGTGTATTGATGATAATGGGGTTGTGCTAGATAGTGCTAGTAGCGCACTTCGTACCATTCGCCATCAAATGCGCAGTTATGAATCAAATGTAAAATCAAAACTTGAACAGCTTACTCGATCGAGCAGTACGAGGAAAATGTTGTCAGATGCAATTGTGACAATCCGCGGTGATCGTTATGTTATTCCAGTCAAACAAGAGTACCGCGGATCATTTGGTGGTATTGTCCACGATCAATCGTCATCAGGTGCTACGCTCTTTATTGAACCTGGTTCCATCGTTGCCCTGAATAATCAACTAACTGAAGCAAAGTCAAAAGAAAGACGAGAAGTTGAACGGATCTTAGCAGAATTATCAGTCAGGTTGGAGAAGAAGCAGACCAGTTATTAGTTAATGTTGAGACGTTGGCATGTTTAGATTTTATATTTGCCAAAGCGTTTTATGCGAAAGCGATTAAAGCCGTCAAACCAAAATTAAATGATCGTGGTTATTTAGATTTACGCCAAGCACGGCATCCGCTTTTACCTGCTGATGAAGTTGTTCCAAGTGATGTTGCGATTGGGGATGATATTCGTTCTCTAGTTATAACGGGGCCAAATACGGGTGGAAAAACTGTAACGTTAAAAACAATTGGTTTGTTAACATTAATGGCTCAATCTGGACTTCATGTACCTGCTGGTGATGAAACGGAGTTAGCCGTATTTGAACATATTTTTGCTGATATTGGTGATGAACAATCGATAGAACAAAGTTTGAGCACTTTTTCATCTCATATGAGAAACATTGTATCAATACTAGACCAAATGAATGAGAATAGTTTAGTGTTATTTGATGAACTTGGTGCAGGAACGGATCCAACAGAAGGAGCGGCACTAGCGATCTCAATCCTCGATTATGTTTATCAGAGAGGGGCGTTAGCTGCTGCAACTACTCATTATAGTGAACTTAAAGGCTATGCTTATAACCGGAAGGTGCTTTAAACGCGAGTGTTGAATTTGATGTTGAAACGTTACGACCAACTTATCGGCTCTTAGTAGGTGTACCTGGACGCAGTAATGCCTTTGCCATTTCTCGCAGGTTGGGATTATCGGAATCGGTTATTGAGTCCGCAAAACAACAGATTAACAGCGATGCGACGCAAGTGGAGAAGATGATTGCCTCTCTTGAAGATAGCCAAAAATCTGCTCTAGGCGAATGGTCAAAAGCCGAGACGGTTCGACGAGAAGCTGAAACTGTGAAAAGAGATTTAGAGTCGAAACTTGCATCGTTTGAAAAGATGAGAGAAAAAATGATGGAAGAAGCAGAGGCAAAAGCCAATAAAGCAATCGCTAATGCAAGAGAAGAAGCAGACCTGATTATTGAAGAGTTGCGTGATCTGCAAAAAGAAGGCGCGGCGATCAAAGAGCATAAATTGATTGATGCAAAAAAACATCTGGATGCTGCCGTTCCCAAATTGGTTTCTAAGAAACAGAAACAAGTGAAGAAAAAAGCGGAAAAAGCGAAACGAATCCCTAAAGTAGGTGACGAAGTAAAGGTTTTAAGCTTTAATCAAAAAGGTTCTGTCATTAAGAAAGTTACGGACAAAGAATTTCAAGTGCAACTTGGAATTATGAAAATGACGGTCGAACTAGATGATATGCAATTGCTAGAAAAAGCGCCGGAACCAACAAAAGCCATTACAACGATTCGCGGGAATGATGCCCATGTGAAATCAGAATTAGACTTGCGTGGAGAGCGCTATGAAGATGCAATGCAACGCGTGGAAAAATACATTGATGATGCGTTGCTTGCTGGGTATCATCAAGTATCGATTATTCACGGTAAGGGAACTGGCACTTTGCGCAAAGGAGTAAAGCAATATGTTGCAAAACATCCTCGAGTCAAATCTGCGCGGGATGGCGGAATGAACGAAGGTGGACTGGGCAATACAGTCATTGAATTGAAATAGAGAGGAAGCGAGCGATGGAGGTTCTTCTAGAAAATGAATGGATCTTAACGATTGCCAATTACAGTGTAACAATCCTTATGCTTGTTGTATTTTTAACGATATTTGAAACAGTGACAAGCTATAGTAATTGGGACGAAATCAAACGAGGCAACATTGCCGTTGCAATGGCAACAGGAGGGAAAATATTTGGTGTCGCTAATATTTTCTCCTCATCCATCCAGCAGTCGGATTCATTATTGATGATGCTCCTTTGGGGTGTAGTTGGGTTTGCCCTTCTCTTATTTAGTTACTTCATTTTCGAATTTTTAACTCCGGGATTTAAAGTTGATGAAGAAATCGGTAATGATAATCGCGCTGTAGGTCTATTATCCCTATTGTTATCTGTTGGTTTATCGTTTGTTATTGGTGCAGGTATAAAAGCTTAGAGGTGTTCGAATGGAATTGTTAATAAGAATTCTTTATGTTTGCTGTGGAGTATTTGCTATAGCGGGGATTGTTTTTTTATTCATATTTGCTTAGAGACGTTCATAGAACGTCTCTTTATTTGTTATAAAACAAACGGATAAATCTAACTTTTTGTAAAAAAACAAAAAAACATTTGGAAAATGAAAACGATTACAATACAATGGAGTAGAGGAGAATCATTTTGCGAGAGGAGCCCTAATTAAAGGAGGAGAATAATGGAGATCGTTGAAAAAAGGTGGACGCAACAATACCCTAAGGAGATTAGTACCACAATTGACTATGACGATGTGCCTTTACAGCATTTTTTCAAGCAATCTGCCGAAAAGTATCCGGAGCATGAAGCGGTTCATTTTCTTGGTAAAAAAGTAACGTATGAAACGTTGTATGATCAATCGTTGAAATTTGCTAATCAACTTCTTAAACTAGGAGTAAAAAAAGGCGATCGAGTTGCGGTCATGTTAGCAAATAGTCCGCAATCAATAATTGGCTATTATGGCGTTTTAATGGTCGGTGGTATTGTTGTGCAAACAAACCCGCTCTATGTAGAACGAGAATTGCAACATCAATTGGTTGATTCGGGAGCCAAAGTGATCTTATGCTTGGATTCTGTTTTACCACGTGTGCAAAAGGTCATGGACTCAACTCCACTTGAACTTATTATCGTGACTACGATTCCAGATTATCTTCCTTTTCCTAAGGGCTTGCTCTTTCCGTTTGTTCAGAAAAAACAAGGGATACTTGCGGTTAAAGTAGAGTATTCAGAAAGGATTTTACGCTTTTCCAAATTGATTAAAGAAGGCAAAGCAATTGATCCAAAAGTGGAAGTATCTCCCTCTGATTTAGCATTGTTACAATACACTGGTGGGACAACAGGCCTTGCGAAAGGAGTTATGCTTTCCCATCGAAACTTAGTTGTTAATGCTATGCAATGTGATGCCTGGCTTTATAAGGCAGAAGAAGGGAGTGAACGCGTTCTTGGCGTAATGCCGTTTTTCCACGTATATGGAATGACAACTGTTATGAATGTTGCGGTTATGAAAGCACAAACGATGGTTTTACTTCCGAAGTTTAATCCAACGGATGTGTTAAAAACAATTGAGAAGCAAAAAGTGACTTTGTTTCCTGGAGCACCAACGATGTATGTTGCGCTATGCAATTGCCCTGATATTGGCGACTATGATCTTACATCTATTAAAGCTTGCATTAGTGGAGCTCAGCACTGCCTTTAGAAGTGCAGCAGAAATTTGAAAAACTCACAAAGGGTAGGATCGTTGAAGGGTATGGTTTAACTGAAACGTCTCCTGTTGCCTGTGCGAATCCAATTTGGGATAAAAGAAAATCAGGTAGCGTTGGCATTCCATGGCCAGATACAGAAGTTATGATTTATTCCATCGAGAAAGAAAGTGAAGCAGAAATTGGTGAAATAGGCGAAGTCTTTATAAAGGGTCCACAAGTGATGTCGGGTTATTGGAACCGTCCTGAAGATACGAAACAAACGTTCCATGGTGATTGGTTTAAGAGCGGTGACATGGGTAGAATGGATGAAGAAGGATATATTTATATTGTTGACCGTAAAAAAGAAATGATTATAGCAAGCGGCTATAATATATATCCTCGTGAAGTAGAAGAAGTCCTATATGAACACGAATCAATTATTCAAGCTGCTGTCGTGGGCATTCCTGATGAATACAGAGGCGAGACTGTGAAGGCATACGTTGTTTTGAAAGAAGGTGCTCAAGTATCTGAAGAGGAGCTTGAGAATTATTGCAGAAAGAAAATGGCCGCTTATAAATTACCAAGAATATTTGAGTTTAGAGATGAATTACCTGCTACTCTGACTGGAAAGATTTTGAAACGTGTGCTTCTAGATGAGGAACGGAATAAAAGCAGCGTTGTTGATCAAAAACAGGCATAATTTTCTACGGTTTCTTTGCATGTTAGTCGTAAAGAAACCTTTTTGTTTTTTAGTAAAGTGGTTTGACAATTGCGCTCATTCATATTATACTCACATTATATGAATGAACATTCATTCATAGGTTTGCGTAAGGAGAGATGGGTTTGAGTAAAAAGCGTGGTCAAAAGTATGATCAAATTATTGATGCCGCAGTCATTGTTATTGCCAAGCATGGTTTCCATCAAGCACAAGTTTCTAAGATTGCAAAAGAAGCTGGTGTTGCAGATGGAACCATTTATTTATATTTTAAAAACAAGGAAGATATTTTAATTTCGCTATTCGAAGAAAAAATGGGTTCCTTTGTAAAAAAAAGTAGGGAAATTATCCAACACGAGCAAACGACAGAAGAAAAATTGAATCGGCTAGTCCATTCTCATTTTTCTCAATTAGAAGCAGATTATTACTTAGCGGTTGTCACTCAGCTTGAATTAAGACAATCGAAAACAGAATTGCGGTTAAGGATTAACCAAGTTTTAAAAGGATATTTGTCACTTTTGGACGAATTAGTAGAGGAGGGGAAAGAAAGCGGGAGCTTTTATTCCCATCTTGACCCGTTACTTGCCCGACAAATGATTTTTGGGACCCTCGATGAAGTGGTCTCAAATTGGGTCATGTCTGAAGGGAAGTTTTCACTACAAGGACAGGCGGTAAAAGTCCAGCAAATGTTGTTATATGGTCTTGCTGGCAACGTGAAAGGAG
>BAXC01000006.1 GCA_001310375.1 Bacillus sp. JCM 19041
TGCATTTTTATGATGGAGCTATGTTTTCGTTTTTAAAAAATGTAGTGCTGCTTTCTGTTGCCTCGCTGCCTTACGCCTTGATGATGGGAGTCTTTCTATGTGTGGCTGCTGCTCTTTTCTTTTTACTTCCACCAGCAGCCGTTTGCTTTGCCGGAAGTCTTTTTGCTTGGATTACGACTCATTTTAGTTTGAAAGCGTTTCAACGTACAAATCTATTATCGGAAACAATGACAAAAGGAGTAGAAACGTTATGACCAAAAAAGTAATAGCAACGGTTCATATAGATGAACCTGGCGCGACAATTAACCCCGCCATTTATGGACATTTTGCCGAACATTTAGGCAGGTGCATTTATGAAGGGATCTGGGTTGGAGAAAAATCAGCAGTACCGAATAAAAAAGGATTACGCACCGATGTGGTTAACGCTCTTAAAGAATTGCAAGTACCTGTGTTACGTTGGCCAGGAGGTTGTTTTGCTGACGAGTATCATTGGAAGGATGGGATCGGTCCAACAGAAGAGAGAAAAAAGATGGTCAACACCCATTGGGGCGGTACAGTTGAAACAAATGAATTTGGCACGCATGAGTTTATGACTTTATGTGAAGAGATTGGCGCGGCTCCCTATATTAATGGGAATGTGGGAAGTGGTGAAGTGTTAGAAATGCAAGAGTGGGTTGAGTATCTAACGGCATCAAAAGGCAGTCCGATGGCCGACGAGCGAGCAAAAAATGGCCGTTTTGAGCCGTGGGAATTGCCATACTTTGGCGTGGGAAATGAAAGCTGGGGATGCGGTGGGAATATGCGCCCAGAGTATTACGCTGATTTATACAGACGTTATCAGACCTATGTGCGAAAATATGGAGAGAAATCCGTTTATAAAATTGCTTGTGGAGCGAATGTTGATGATTTTAACTGGACAGAGGTATTGATGAAGCAAGCCGCGCGGTTTATGGATGGGCTTAGTTTGCATTATTATACGGTCCCGGGAACGTGGGAAAAGAAAGGCGCAGCCACAGGGTTTAGTGAACAAGAATGGGATGAAACGATCAAAAAAGCCTTGCATATGGATGAATTGGTTACAAAGCATAGTGCGATTATGGATCAGTACGATCCTGAAAAACGTGTCGGTTTGATCGTTGATGAGTGGGGCACTTGGTACGAAGTAGAACCAGGAACGAATCCTGGCTTCTTATATCAACAAAACAGTATAAGGGACGCTCTTGTTGCAGGAATTACATTAAATATATTCAATAATCACGCAGAACGTGTCCATATGGCTAATTTAGCTCAAACTGTTAATGTGCTTCAGTCCGTTTTGTTAACGGAAGGAGAAAAGATGGTTAAAACACCTACCTATCATGTGTTTAATCTATATAAAGTGCATCAAGGAGCAGCGTTATTACCTGTCCACATAGCAAATGGAGAAGGACTCCACTTATCTGCATCAATAAACAAACAGGGAAAGGCACACATAAGTGTTTGTAATCTCTCTCAATATGATGGGAACGTACTTCAATTAGACTTAAGAGGAATTGTAGATAAAAAGAAAGTGACCGCAACGACTTTGTCCGCCGATGTGCGAGATGCTCATAATACATTTGAGCAGCCGAATAGAGTGATTCCAAAATTGTTAACAGACTTAATGCTAGAAAACAATCAACTGACTGCAACGTTACCGCCGATGTCTGTTACGGTTTTTGCTCTTTCATGAGCTGTAAGAAGTGCCCAGAGCTAGTAGATAAAAGAGTTGCTCAGGATATGATTCAAGAACAGTTAACGCTCGAATCCGATCTTACAAGTGATGCCATATTCGCTATTAGGCTAGCAATTTGCGCCTGTTACGAACACTTAATGGATCGTCAAACCTGCGCAATATGCGGTTGTTATGTTGAGTTTAGGGCAAGGTTAGCGTATAAAAAATGTCCATTAAATAAAGGCTGGTAAATTCCTTAAGGTTGTTGCCTCTAAGTCGGTTCATTATACTGATAATGATGAGCAGATTTTAGAAAATAGGTGGAGTTATGGAACTAGACTTGGATTTAACTGAACAATCATTGCCGGTGTATGAAGCGCTGGCAAGTAGAATACGTTTAAATGTGCTTCGTTTATTAGCGGAACGAGCAATGAATATTCGTGAACTTGCTGAATCACAGCAAGTAAGCAGTGCAATCATGACAAAACATGTTCAAAAATTAGAAAAAGCTGGACTGATTCAAACTGAACAGGTACGTGGGAGAGCTGGTATTCAGAAATTGTGTAGGCTGAGCGTAAAAGATGCGCATATTGCATTTCCGGATTCAAGAGCCACGCCTGTTCGCTCTTTTCATGAAAGTCATGTATCAGTTGGTCACTTCACTGATTTTTATGTGGAACCAACGTGTGGATTAGCTACTGAAGAAGCCATTATCGGAGAGTTTGATGAGCCAAGATACTTTCTTGACCCAATGAGGTAAATGCAAAGATTCTGTGGTTTTATAAAGGGTTTGTTGAGTATAAGTTGTCTAACTTTATGCACTCAGGTGAACAGCCAAAAGAACTGGAAATATCGATGGAACTATCTTCAGAAGCTCCTTTTACAAATAATAATTGGCCATCGGACATTTCCTTTCATTTTAATGATGTAGGACTAGGTCAATGGAGAAGTCCAGGTGACTTCGGTGATCACCCTGGTAAATATACACCGCCTTGGTGGCCCAGAGCCATTAACCAATATGGTTTGTTAAAAGTAATTCGAATTACTGAAGAGGGAACGTTCATTGACGGTAAATTTCTTTCAAACGTTACGATTGCGGATGTGGCAATTCGTAATAAAGTGTGGACTTTTAAAGTGGCTGTTGGGGAAGAAGGGGAGCAAGTAGGTGGAGTGACGCTATTTGGTTCTTCGTTTGGGAACTATAATCAAGATATGGTATTTCGGTTGTATTATGAGTAACTGGTTTTAACGAAGGCTGGCTTGCCTTCGTTAAAATGGAAAGGGGAAAAAATGAGTTTCTATGACAACAGGCTGAGAATTGAGCCCCATTATCCGGTAGTAAGGTTTTATTATTATAAAGAATGGCGTCAATTTGAAATGAAGCTCATTCACATGAGGCAATTGAGTTTATGCATGTTCTTTCAGGTAGTTGTAAGGTTGAAACAAACACGGGTAGCTATCAGTTGAAAAAGGGACAAATTATTTTCCTCGATGCAAACACGACTCATCGTCTAATTGTTAGTGAAAAATGCAGAATGTTCAATATTGAGATTTCCTTTCAACAAGGAGAAACAGCTTTTCCACCCCTATGTGAGTTGTATAAAGAAAACGAAGCATTAAGGAAAATGATGAGAAATGAAAAACCTCATATGCTCTTACATGATTCAGACGATACGTATCAATGTTTGCGTAGACTGATCATGGAGGTTGATAAGAAAAGCAATCAAACGGATTTTATGGTGCAATTGTTATTAAGCGAATACATTATTCGTGTTGCTGGGTTAGCAGAAGTGGACTATGCAGAACCTGATCAACAATATGCAAGACGAGTGATCGCTTATATTCACCAAAATTACGATAGAGAAGTAAGCGTTGCTGAGATTGCAGATGCAGTTCATTTACATCCAGGTTATTTGCAGCGTGTATTTAAATTCTCCACTGGCAAATCGATTCATGAATTCCTCGTTTCATACCGAATGAAGAAAGCAAAAGCAATGCTAAAACAAACGGACATTAGCATCACAGATATTCCCCATTATATTGGCATGAATTCACAACAATATTTCAGCACGACGTTCAAAAAATATGTGCAATGCACGCCAAGTGCATATCGAAAAGCACATCAATATAATGAATCGCTTAGAAGAAAAAGTGAGGATATTAAACAATCAACTGAAGCATAAGTGATATTATTGAAAGCGCTTTTATTAGGTCGGAGTTATGATAAAACCACTGAAACCATAATCTTGGAGATAGATAGATGTGATGAAAATAGATATGTAGGAGAAAGGGGAGGTGAGGATTCCGAATGCTAAATGGCATCGATGCTGTGCTGTTTGATTTAGATGGAACCGTCTTTCAAGGTGATCGTCTTATTCCGGGCGCCAAGGAAACGATTGATGCTTTGCAGGCCGCAGATAAGCGAGTCGCCTATTTAAGCAACCGTGGCAATGTTTCAAGAGAGGCTGGTTTTGAAAAACTTCAACGTCATGGTATTAAAGCAACACGAGACTCAATTATTTTTTCTTCAACGGTAACGGCTTTATTTATGAAAAAACACTATCCAGAAGCATCTGTCTGGCTCCTCGGCAATAAAGGGTTGGGAGAAGAAATGAATCAACATGACGTCCAACTTGCCCAGACTCCCGAAGAAGCGGATTTTGTTGTTGTTACGTTGCATGATGAAATAACGTATGGGGAGCTAAATGATGCCTTTAAGGCTACATCAATGGGAGCAAGAATGGTCGCGACGAATTCAGATAAAACATATCCAGATGAGCTTGGACCTGCGATTGATGTAGCTGGTTTTATCGGCGCAATTGAAGCGGCGACAGGTAGAAAAACTGAACTAGTTATTGGAAAGCCTTCATGTTTTATGGCAGAAGCGGCATTGGACTATTTGCAAACACCAGCATCAAGGTGCCTGATCGTTGGTGATAGTTTAGAGTCAGATATTGGGCTTGGACGGATGCAAGGTATGAGAACTTCGCTTGTGCTGACAGGAAACGCCAGCTTAGCTGAAGCGAATATGCTTCCTCCAAAAAGAAAACCAGATTATATCATTGATAGTTTGGCAGACATTAGGAGGTACTTATGAATATGATCTCATTGCAACAGCGAATTGAAGCATCAGGAGAGACTCTTTATCCACTACCAGTGGAATTACTAATAGTAGAAGAAAATGCTTTGTCTAAAGCTGCCGATTTTATTGCAAGTCGAGTGGATAACGGTATTTTGCTAGTTGCAGATCGGAATACGCATAAAGCGGCCGGTGAAAGGTTATGCAAGCTATTAGAGGAACAAGGACATTATGTAGCGTCCACTTGTTGAAACCAAATAAAAACGGGGATGTGATTGCCGATGAGGCATCTTTAGTTGATGTTCTCCTAAAAGTTGAACCGAGCACACAACTGATTGTTGCCGTAGGTTCTGGCACAATCCATGATATCGTCCGCTTTGTGAGTGGAAAAACGGGCAAATCGTTTGTTTCTATACCTACTGCTCCGTCAGTAGATGGTTTCACATCGCTTGGTGCGCCTATCGTCTTAAGAGGGGAGAAGAAGACATATCAACTTGTTGCTCCAATCGCTTTGTTTGCTGACACATCGGTGTTAAAACTAGCACCTTCCGCTTTAATTGCGGCTGGATTTGGCGATATGGTCGGAAAATACACTTCCCTGTTAGATTGGCGAATCGGTTCGATCGTAAAAGGAGAACCCTATTCATCACTTGTAGCAAATCTAACGGAAGAAGCACTTTTTTCCTGCGTTGATGTAGTTGATGAAATTGGAGCAAAAACCGAAGAAGGTGTTCAGGTATTAATGGAAGGTTTGTTGTTATCTGGTTTGGCAATGGCGTTGTTCGGCTATTCCCACTCTGCTTCCGGAGCAGAACACCATCTCTCTCATTATTGGGAAATGAAGGCTCTTGAAACGGGAGAAAAGCAACTATTACATGGTGCAAAAGTTGGTTTGTCTACTTTACTGATCAACCGTTTATATAAAGAGGAAATCATGCCAGTGATTGACGAGTTGATGAGCGAGAAACAAGCACAACAAGTCCGCTCCCTTATTGAAGCATTACCTGATGCGGCTTGGGTGCAAGAGTTGCTTGAAACAGTTGGTTGGAGCGAAGAGCTTGTCCCGATTGCTCCAGAGCTAGTTGATCAGAGCTTATTGCATGCCCATTTACTTAGGGAACGGTACACACTTTTGCGTTTGTATAACGATAAAAAAGAATGGCACAAAGGAGGGGAAACGAATGCTTACCGAACTTAAACAGCAAGTATATGAAGCAAATTTGGCGTTACCGAAACACGGACTAGTGACATTTACTTGGGGGAATGCAAGTGGGATTGACCGAGAACATAATATTGTTGCGATTAAGCAAGTGGATTGGATTATGCCGAGATGACTCCTGAAGATATGGTTCTTGTTTCGCTTGCTGGAGATGTCGTGGAAGGATCGCTTCGTCCTTCTTCTGATCTCGAAACCCATTTGGTTCTGTATAAAGCTTTCCCAGGCATTAATGGAATCGTCCACACTCATTCCACATGGGCGACTGGATGGGCGCAAGCTGGTAGGTCCATTCCAGCACTAGGTACAACCCATGCTGATTATTTTTACGGCGACATTCCTTGTACAAGGGAAATGACGGAGGCAGAAATTCAAGGCGGATACGAATTGGAGACTGGAAACGTTATTGTAGAAACGTTTGAGTTAGGCAATCCATTTCAAATGCCTGCCGTGCTTGTTCATGGCCATGCTCCTTTCACATGGGGACGATCTCCGAAAGAAGCGGTTTATCATGCGGTCGTCCTAGAAGAAGTAGCAAAAATGGCATCCAATACAGTTGGATTAAACCCAGATGCCACAGGTATCTCTCAAGAATTGCTTGATCGCCATTATCTTAGAAAGCACGGGGAACATGCCTATTACGGTCAGAAGGGAAGTGAATCGGATTGAAAAAACGTTATACGATTGGAATTGATTATGGCACCGAATCAGGCAGAGCGGTGTTAGTCGATTTAGAAAATGGTGCAGAAGTAGCGGAGCATGTCACACCCTATTCCCATGGTGTGATTGATGAACGTCTTCCAGGGAGTGGACTTTTGCTAGAGCCAGAGTGGGCGCTTCAACATCCGAGAGATTATTTAGATGTGCTTGAACAATCCATTCCAGCTGTACTCAATGAATCAGGTGTAAACGCGCGCCAGATTATTGGCGTTGGTATTGATTTCACTGCCTGCACGATGCTTCCCATAGATGAAGATGGTGAGCCCCTCTGTTTTCAAGAACATTTGGCTAATCGACACATGCATGGGTGAAATTATGGAAACATCATGCTGCTCAGGATGAAGCGGATGAAATTAATCGAATTGGTGAGAATCGAGGTGAATCATTCCTTGCTCGTTACGGGGGCAAATACTCTTCAGAGTGGATGATGTCAAAAATATGGCAGATTTTTAATGAAGATCGGGAAATGTTTGATGAAGCTGACGCTTTTTTAGAGGGCACAGACTGGGTCATTGCACAACTTTCTGGCACAATTGTCCGCAACAGTTGTACGGCGGGCTATAAAGCAATGTGGCATAAGCAAGATGGATACCCCGAAGATGAATTCTTTGCAGCGTTACATCCTGATTTAAAGCGCTTAACATCAACTAAACTTCGAGGTGATATCCGGGCTCCTGGGGAAGCAGCTGGTGGTTTAACAAAAGAAATGGCAGAACGAATCGGACTTTTACCTGGCACAGCTGTTGCTGTTGGTAATGTTGATGCACATGTCTCTGTTCCAGCAACGGGAGTTGTTTCACCGGGCAAGTTAGTCATGGCAATGGGGACATCGATCTGTCATCTTGTACTGTCAGACGAAGAAAAAGAAGTTGAAGGCATGTGTGGAGTGGTCGAAGATGGGATTGTCCCAGGTTATTACGGTTATGAAGCTGGACAATCAGCTGTTGGCGATATTTTCGCATGGTTTATCGAGCATGGTGTAACGTCAGAGCTTAAAGAAGAAGCAAAACAAGAAGGACTGCCACTTCATTCTTTGCTAGAAGAAAAAGCGGCTGCTTATCAACCAGGTGAAACGGGTCTGCTCGCACTTGATTGGTGGAATGGGAACCGATCGACTTTGGTTGATACAAATTTAACAGGACTCATTCTTGGTTATACATTGCAAACGAAATCTGAAGAGTTGTATCGAGCGCTACTCGAAGCGACTGCCTTTGGCACTAAGAAAATTATAGACGCTTTTAATCACAGTGGTGTAGAAGTAAATGAATTATATGCATGTGGTGGCTTGCCACAAAAAAATAAACTACTGATGCAAATTTATGCCGATGTTACAAATTTAGAAATTAAAGTAGCCGCTTCAAAACAAACACCAGCTCTAGGGGCAGCAATGTATGCAAGTGTAGCGGCGGGGGAAGCATCGGGTGGTTATGCAACGATTTTTGCTGCGGCAGAAAAGATGGCTCGAACGCAAGATTATTCATACAAACCAAATCCAGAAAATGCGGAAGTTTATGAAACCATTTATAAGGAGTATAGCAAGCTCCACGATTATTTTGGCAGAGGAGAAAATAATGTCATGAAAACACTACGGGGCTTGCGGGATAAAACAAAAGGAGGTGCGGTCCATGCTTAAGAATAAAGCGTATCAATATTGGTTTATTACGGGAAGTCAACCGTTGTACGGTCAAGAGACGATTGATCAAGTTGCAGCACATTCGGATGAGATCGTGAAAGGCTCAATCATCTGTTGCCAGAAAAACTTGTTTTAAAGCCTGTAGCCACATCCCCAGACCGTATTTTGCAGCTTTTGCGAGAAGCAAGTCAAGATGTTGAATGTGCTGGCATTATCACATGGATGCATACTTTCTCGCCAGCGAAAATGTGGATTGCGGGTCTTAAAGAGCTGAATAAGCCAATGCTCCATTTACACACACAATATAATCGTGATATTCCTTGGGGCGAAATTGATATGGATTTTATGAATTTAAATCAGTCAGCACATGGAGACCGGGAATTTGGTTTTATGGTCTCACGTATGGGGATTGAACGAAAAGTAGTGGCGGGACATTGGCAGAATCCAGCGGTTGCACAGCGGATTGGTGACTGGATGAAGACTGTAAGTGCTTATCAGGAAAGCAAACACTTAAAAGTCGCAAGGTTTGGCGACAACATGAGGGAAGTGGCTGTGACTGAAGGGGATAAAGTGGAAGCTCAGATCAAGCTAGGTTGGTCCGTTTCTGGTTATGGAATCGGTGATCTGGTAGGAAGCATTGGAGAGGTAACTGATCAGCAAGTTGCTGCTTTAATGGATGAATACCGCAGCTTATATACATTTCATCCTGATGCGAGTATCGCTGCGATTGAAGAGCAAGCGCGAATTGAGCTTGGTTTGGAAACGTTTCTTGAGCAAGGAGATTATCGTGCGTTTTCAACCACATTTGAAGACTTACACGGAATGAAACAGTTACCTGGACTTGCAGTTCAACGTCTAATGGCGAAAGGCTACGGTTTTGCAGGAGAAGGTGATTGGAAAACAGCTGCACTATTGCGTGTTCTTAAAGTAATGGCAAAGCAGGATGGTACATCATTTATGGAAGATTATACAAACCATCTTGAACAAGGAAATGAAATGATTTTAGGGTCTCATATGTTGGAAGTGTGCCCGACAATTTCGCAAGAGAAGCCAATGATTGTAGTTGAGCCACTTTCAATGGGAAATAAAGAAGATCCGGCACGGCTTGTTTTTAAAGGGAAGGCGGGTCGAGCTCTGAATGCAGCAATTATTGATGTAGGGTCACGCTTTCGTATTGTCGCAAATGAAGTAGAAGCTGTGGAGAACGAAAAAGAAATGCCAAAGCTCCCAGTCGCCAGTGTGCTATGGAAACCATTGCCTTCTTTTTCTGAAGCTACTGAAGCATGGATCTATGCGGGTGGGGCGCATCACACTGTTTTTTCTTATCATATTACAAAAGAACAATTAATTGATTGGTCAAACCTAATGGGAATTGAATGTCTTGTGATTGATGAAACGTCAAATGTAGGACAAATAAGAAAGGAATTGTTCTGGAACGAAAAGTCGTATCGGTCAAGGTGAAGCAGCTAACGCTTAGCCTTGTCTGATCGAAAATAAACGTTCTAAACGGTGGTATAAACGAGGAATACCACCAGTATCATAAATAGAATGCTCGTTCCATTTGATTGAAAGCGCTTACTAAAATGTAACTTAGGGGGAAGTTAGATGAAGAAGCTTATTGGTTGTATGGCTTTTGTCGGTTGTCTTGTTTTTGTAGGCGGTTGTTCGGAAGAAGGGTCAGGGGACGGAAAGGGCAAGATTGGTATTGCAATGCCGACACAATCCTCGGAACGCTGGATAGCTGATGGGAACCATATGGTGTCTTATTTTGAAGATTTAGGTTACGAAACGGATCTTCAGTATGCAGAAGATGTTGTTGAGAATCAAGTATCTCAAATTGAAAATATGATTACACGGGGTGTTGATGCGCTGGTCATTGCCTCGGTTGATGGAGAAGCGTTAACAACGGTTCTTGAATCCGCAAATGCCGAAGGAATTCCTGTAATTTCGTATGATCGTTTAATCATGAACTCAGAGTTTGTTGATTACTATGCGACATTTGATAATTTTGAAGTGGGTGTTCTCCAAGGGCAATATATCATTGATGAATTAAATTTAGAAAATGAAGAGGGGCCATTTAACATTGAGTTGTTTGCAGGTTCACCAGATGACAACAATGCGCATTTCTTTTTTAATGGTGCTATGTCCGTGCTCCAACCGTATATTGATGAAGGGAAATTAAATGTGTTAAGTGGGCAAACGGACTTTAATCAAATTGCTATTCTTCGCTGGGATGGAGCAACTGCTCAAAGTAGAATGGACAATTTATTAAGCTCTAATTATGGCGGAGGAGAAGAACTAGATGCAGTATTGGCTCCTGCTGACTTATTAAGTATTGGTATTCTTGCTTCGTTAAAAAACTCTGGATTTACAGCTGATGATATGCCAATTGTGACAGGGCAGGATGCGGATATTCCATCTGTTAATGCGCTTATAGCTGGAGAACAAGCAATGACTGTTTTTAAAGATACACGTGTTCTTGCTGAAAAAGCAGTTGAAATGACAGAAGCTGTTTTACAAGGGGAAGAGCCTGAAGTAAACGATACAGAAACGTATGACAATAACACAAAAGTGGTCCCTTCGTTCCTTGAAACGCCAGTTGTCGTTACGGTTGATAATTACGAAGAGATATTAATTGATAGTGGTTATTACGAGGTAGATCAGCTTAATCAATAAAGAGCATTGTGCGGTTTTCTCACTAGAGGAAACCGCCTTTGCATAGGAGATGACCAAAGATGGCGGAGGTTCTTTTGGAAATGAGACAAATCACAAAGGAATTCCCAGGTGTCAAAGCATTGGATAATGTCAATTTGAAAGTAAGGCAAGGTGAGATACATGCTTTATGTGGAGAGAATGGGGCGGGAAAATCGACGCTAATGAAAGTATTAAGTGGCGTGTATGAATATGGAACGTACACAGGGGATATTTTGCTTGAGGGAGAAGCTTGCAAATTTAAAAATCTAAAGCTAAGCGAAGCTGAAGGGATTGTGATCATTCATCAAGAACTCGCACTCATTCCAGAATTAAGTATTGCAGAAAATATCTTTTTAGGAAATGAGCGAAAGCGTTTCGGTGTCATCGACTGGGATGCTACGGCAAAACAAACGAAAACATTATTGGAAAAAGTTAATTTAGATGAACCTCATGATTCATTAATCAAGCACATTGGTGTAGGTAAACAACAGTTAGTAGAAATAGCGAAAGCATTAGCCAAGGAAGTGAAGCTACTAATCTTGGACGAACCAACCGCATCGTTAAATGAAACGGATAGCGATAATTTGCTTGATCTGCTTGTTGAATTAAAAGGTCAAGGAATTACATCAATCATCATTTCCCATAAGTTAAATGAAATTAGGAAAGTAGCAGATGCTGTGACGATTTTGCGTGATGGGAAAACGATTGAAACGTTTGATTTAAGTGAAGAGGATATTAGCGAAGATGAAATCATTAAAGGAATGGTTGGTAGAAGCTTAACAAACCGTTATCCGCCAAGTGAATCGGAGGTTGGTAGCGAAATATTATCGATTGAGAATTGGAATGTGTATCATCCTGTGCAGCGAGAGAGACAGATTATTTTTGATGCTCAGTTTCATGTGAAACGTGGGAGATCGTTGGTATTGCTGGATTAATGGGAGCAGGACGAACGGAATTAGCAATGAGCATTTTCGGTAAATCGTATGGTACGCAAATAACAGGAACGATCAAAAAGGATGGAAAGAAAATAGAGATTCATTCCGTGAATGATGCGATTAAGCATGGACTGGCGTATGCGACGGAAGACCGGAAATCATATGGGCTTGTTCTTATGAACGATATAAAAGAGAACATTTCTTTAGCAAGTTTAAATAAAATTTCCTCTCATGCCATTATTGATGAACAGAGTGAAATAAAGACAGCTGAAGAATTTAAGCGGAAACTGCATATAAAGACGCCAACAATTTCGCAAGAGACTGGCAAGTTAAGTGGGGGCAACCAACAAAAAGTTGTTTTAAGTAAGTGGATTTTTTCTGACCCAGATATCCTTCTTTTGGATGAGCCCACAAGGGGAATAGACGTCGGCGCAAAATATGAAATTTATACGATCATTAGGGAACTTGCCGCCGATGGCAAAGCGATTGTGCTTATTTCTTCCGAACTTCCAGAACTTTTGGGGATGTGTGATCGTGTATACGCAATGAATAAGGGCCGCATCACAGGTGAACTTGGGAAACATGAACTTTCACAAGAACGTTTAATGAAATTAATGACGAAAACAAGGGAGGATTCCCATGAAACCTTTAATGAACGTCATCCAAAATAATGTACGTCAATATAGCATGACATTTGCTTTGTTGTTAATTATGATTTTATTCCAAGTGTTAACAGATGGCATTCTATTACAGCCGCTAAATATAACAAATTTGATTTTACAAAACAGCTATATCCTTATCCTTGCCATAGGCATGGTGCTCATTATTATTACGGGGCATATTGATTTATCGGTCGGATCCATTGCTGCTTTTATCGGTGCTTTGTCGGCTATTCTGATGATTAAGATGAATGTAGATCCGATTTTAACGATTTTACTTTGCTTACTTGTTGGGGCATTGGTTGGTGCGTGGCAAGGGTTCTGGGTCGCCTATGTAAAGATTCCTGCGTTTATCGTTACACTTGCAGGGATGCTCATTTTTAGAGGAATTACATTAATTATGCTGCAAGGGCAGTCGATTGCCCCATTTCCGCAGTCATTCCAACGGTTAAGTTCTGGTTTTTTACCAGATGTGTTTAATGGATCTTCATTACATTTGCTCTCATTAGTTATTGGCGTGCTACTTTGTGCGGTATTAATTGCAATTGAATGGCGAGGGCGGAAGAGAAAGCTGAAAAATGGGGTAGAAGTTCTAAACCCGACGTTGTTCTCATTAAAAATTGCTGGTATCGCGGCAGTAATCTTAGGTTTCACTTACATTTTAGCAAGCTATCGTGGTATACCATATATTCTAATTTTGTTAATTGGTTTAATTGCATTTTATGCATTTCTAACAAAAAAGACTGTTTTTGGTCGCCATATTTATGCGGTTGGCGGAAACGAAAAAGCAGCCGCACTTTCTGGCATAAAAACAAAGCGCGTAACCTTTATGGTATTTGTGAACATGGGTATGCTTGCTGCGTTATCTGGGCTTATTTTCGCTGCTCGACTAAATGCAGCTACGCCACGCGCAGGTAATTTATTTGAACTTGATGCGATCGCAGCTGCTTTCATCGGTGGGGCATCTGCCTATGGTGGAGTTGGAACTGTAATCGGCGCAGTTGTTGGGGGTCTTGTTATGGGTGTAATGAATAACGGGATGTCTATCTTGGGACTAGGTATTGATTGGCAACAAGCAATCAAAGGACTTGTTTTATTGGCAGCCGTGGCTTTTGATATTATGAATAAGAAAAGAGGGTAAAAATTGTCTTTTAAAATTGCCTTTATCGGAGCGGGAAGCATCGGTTTTACAAGAGCACTTTTACGAGATTTACTTTCAGTGCCTGAATTTAAAAAGATCGAAATTGCTTTTACGGATATTAGTGAAGAGAACTTGAATATGGTGACCAAGTTATGTCAGCGAGATATTAAGGAAAATGGATTAGCGATTCAGTTAACAGCAACGCTCGATAGAAGAGAAGCGCTGAAGGACGCACGTTATATTTTCTCAGTTGTTCGAATTGGTGGATTAGAAGCGTTTGAACAAGATATTTCGATTCCGTTAAGGTATGGGATTGACCAATGTGTGGGCGATACACTGAGCGCAGGGGGAATTATGTATGGCCAAAGAGGCATTCAGGAAATGCTTGCGATTTGCAAAGACATACGTGAAGTGGCTGAACCAAACTGCCTGTTGTTAAATTACGCAAATCCAATGGCAATGTTGACTTGGGCGTGCAATACGTATGGTGGTGTAAATACGGTCGGTTTATGTCACGGAGTGCAGGGTGGGCACAGGCAAATTGCTAATGTGTTTGATCTCGACAAAAAAGAAATTGATATTGTCTGTGCGGGCATTAACCACCAAACATGGTATATCCAGATTAAACATAAAGGGAAAGATTTAACAGGATCATTATTAGAAGCATTTGAGCAATACCCCGAATACAAGCAAACAGAGAAGGTCCGAATTGATATGTTAAAGCGTTTTGGCTATTATAGCACTGAATCAAATGGTCATTTGAGTGAGTATGTTCCTTGGTATCGCAAACGATCGGACGAGATCATTGATTGGATTGATTTAGGGACATGGATTAATGGTGAGACCGGGGGATATTTACGTGTTTGTACAGAGGGGAGAAATTGGTTTAAAGAAGATTTCCCGAATTGGATGAAGGAGCCTGCCTTCGTTTATGGAGACGATGAGCGTGGGGAGGAGCATGGATCTTACATCATTGAGGCACTTGAAACGGGTCGAGTGTACCGTGGGCATTTTAATCGGATTAACAACGGTACAATTGCCAACCTCCCGGATGATTGCGTCATTGAGGCACCAGGATATGTGGACCGTAATGGGATTAATATGGCTTTGGTTGGGGAGTTGCCACTTGGTTGTGCAGCTGTTTGCAACGCGAGTATTCAGGTTCAGCGTCTAGCTGTGAAAGCGGCTGTTACAGGAGACGATCAGCTTTTGCGACAAGCGTTTATGATGGATCCATTAACCGGGGCAGTATGTACACCACCAGAAATTTGGCAACTCGTCGATGATCTACTAATTGCCCAAGAAAAATGGCTACCTCAATATGAAAAGAGTATTAAAGAAGCAAAGTATAGACGGGCAAATGAGCCAAGATTGGAAACAAAAGTGTCGAACGGGGCAGCAAGATTAAAAACAAAATCGATTGAGGAGCTAAAGGAAAATCGAATGGAAGCAATAAAAAACGCACAAGCAGCTGATAAAGCAGTGGATCGACCTGCGCATGCACGAACAATAAAGTAGATAGGAAAAGCAGTCCAGCATGCTGGCTGCTTTTTGGTTAATTGCTGTTTTCGTTTTGTTCATAAAGTCTTCCAAAAAGATAAGCAATGAAAGAACTAGCTGCAAGTATGCCCCAGTAAAAATAGCTGCTCCCTTGTTGATTAAAATAGTCATAGAGTCCACCACCAGCTATGTTACCAAAAGCACCGCCTATCGCCATTGCGAGATTTGAGAATCCAAGATAGATTCCAAGTGTTGTAGCTGTGGCTTGGGTAACGATGTATGAATGAAAGGTCGGTTGCATAAGCATAATCGCACCTGCCATTCCCACAAGCGATAGAATAAAACTCGCGCTATTTTCAAAAAAGATTAACGGCAGAAATGTGACGGTAAGAAGAAGGTAACCAAGTGTAAGTGCACGTCGTGGTGCTAGATGTTTAGTATGTTTTGTGACTGTCATTTGGCCAGCGACAACGAGTAGCGTAATGAGTGTAAACACCCAGCCAGAACGACCGGTTAATTCTACAGCAATGATCGGATAGGTTAAAAAAAGTTGTTGGTGAATGAAATGAAACGGAATCATTAATACGATCGTTGTTAAAAGGAATCGATTTTTAGTGATACGCTTCATCCCTGATAAAAATGAAAGCTGTTCGGTAGTTGCTCCTTGGTTAATCGGCAAGAAGAGCAAAATGACACCAATGAGAATAAATAGAATCCCAGAGAGTAAACTCAAAAATGGAAACTGTTGAACAGAAAACAAAAGACCGAAAAGAGGTCCGAGTATCGTCCCAGCATTACCAGTAATATTGACAAGCGAAAAAAGGTCACGGTGATATTCTTTAGGTTGGTTGTAAACAAGCAGCGATTTTAAAGCGGGACTAAATAAAGCTCCACCTAGCCCTCCAATGACCGCCATCAACAGCAACAGAGAAGGCACCTCAACAAAACCGATACCTGCAAAACCAATTCCCCGACACATGAAACCCAAAAACATCATTTGTTTATAGCCAAACTTGTCGCCAAAATAGCCACCAAACATCATAAACCCTTGTTGGCCAATTAAACGGAGAGCAAGCAGAGAACCTGCAAATGCAAGGGAGTAGCCTAGCTCGCCGGTGACATACAAAGAGATGAATGGAACAAACATAAAAAAGCTAAAGGTTAAAAAGAACTCTGTTAAAATTAATAGAAAGGCACGCCAACCGTATCTATTCCATATTTTCCACGAAGGTTGAGAATCCATATCGATCACTTCTTCCTTTGCTTAACGATATCATGAAAAAGCATACCAATTAATGGGATGAACGACAATAGAGAAAGAACGTGTATAGAATGAAGGCCTGCTAAAGAATTATGTTAGGAAATCTATCTTTAATTATTCCATCGGTGTTAAAAATAGATTGACATGTCGTTATGAAAACGGTTATATTCTTAATTAATTAACTGATATTTTGTATTTTCTTATTATTTGACTACTTTTCACGTTTTATTTTTCCACCAGGTGTATTTATTCAAAGGATAAAACTTTAGGAGGGATTAGATGAAAAAGTATAAAAGTGTCGTTTTTTTATCGGTTTTAAGTCTCGGTTTAGTTGCTTGTGGCGGGGATAGCGAGGAAGTTGATGGAGGCAATACTCAAGTGGCAGAAAATGATGATTCAATTGTTATCGCCGTAAATCAGAATTTCTTGTCAATGGATCCGCAAAATACTGGAGATGCAAACTCAAGGAATGGTCAGCATAGCATGTTTGAAGCATTACTTGGTTTTAACAAAGAAGGTGAAATCATACCTGTTTTAGCAGAATCATATGAGGTGTCAGATTCAGGAATTGACTATACGTTTAAGCTTCGAGAAGGCGTAGTTTTCCATGATGATACTCCTTTTAATGCTGAAGTCGCGAAGGCCAATATTGATCGTATGGCCAATCAAGAAAATGGGATTCGTGCAAACAGAAGTTTTCAGTTTGTTGAGGAAGCAATTGTTAATGGTGAATATGAACTGCGTGTTGTTCTATCAGAGCCATACAGTTCCATGCTTGATAAATTTGCCACTGCACATATGATCAGTGGCGAGTCACTAGATCTTTCTGATGAAGAAATAGCGGCGAATCCAATAGGGACAGGTCCTTTTCAATTTGTATCATGGGATCAAGGTAGTTCGCTTTTCGTGGAAGCCTTTGATGAATATTGGGAAGAGGGGTTGCCAAAGGTTGACGTGATTGAATACCGTCCGACACCAGAGAACGGGACAAGGCTTGCTCTTTTAAAGACAGGAGAGGCGGATTTTATTTACCCTTACCCTGAACAGAATTTAGAAGAAGCGGAGAATACAGATGACTTCTCTGTTGAATTAACACCTTCTACCATCCAAAACTACGTAACGATGAATACGTTAAAAGAACCGTTTAATGATCCGAAAGTAAGGCAAGCGTTAAATCATGCAATTGATAATGAGGCGTTCGTCAATGTGGTGAAATCAGGACTTGGTAATCCTTTGGATTCGATTATTACGCAACAAACAGCTAATTATGAATCCCAAGGGTTGTATGAATATGATCCGGAAAAAGCAAAAACAATGCTCGCAGAAGCCGGCTATGAAGATGGATTTAGTACGACGATTTGGGGGAATACATCTTCAGAGAATATGCGGGGAATGCAGTTTATCCAACAACAGCTAAATGAAGTTGGAGTAGAAGTGGAAGTTATGTCGATGGAGGAAGGGACGTTGTCTGAAAGTATTTATGGGGTTGAGAATCCTGAAGATGCCGATGTAGAAATGTGGTATGTCAGTTGGGCAGCTTCTCCAAGCGATACAGATCATGCAATTCGTCCTCTTTTCTCAAGCGCTCAATTCCCGCCTGTTGGTGCAAATTCAGCTTACTACGAAAATGAGGAAGTTGATGAATGGATCATCAAAGCAATGCATTCTGGTGACCAGGCAGAGCAAGAACAACTTTATGGAGATATTCAGGAGCAAATCTATGAAGACGCACCTTGGCTTTTCTTAGCAGAAGGAATTGTTAGTGGTGGTAAGAGATCGAATATTGATGGTATTTATAATCTTCAGTCTGGTACGATCAGTGTCCGCCAAGCTGAAATAATCGAGTAATAGAAAAGGAGGAAACGGATGATTGCCTATATTGGGAAGCGGGTCCTTGAAACAATACCGATTCTATTTGTTGTCTCCATTCTAATCTTTTTCTTTACCCACTTTATACCTGGTGATCCAGCCCGGCTTGTAGCCGGGGCGGATGCCTCAATTGAAGAAGTAAATCAGATTCGTGAAAACTTAGGTCTTAATGACCCGGTCTGGCAACAATATGTGAACTACATGTCCGGTATTTTTCAAGGGGATCTCGGGCATTCGCTTGTTAGTGGTCATGAAGTTTCTGCGATGATTGCTGATCGTTTCTGGCCCTCTCTCTACTTAACGGTTGCCAGCATGGGGTGGGCTTTGTTTTTAGGGTTGCTTATTGGCACAATCTCAGCTGTTTATAAAAACAAATTTCCTGATTATGCTGGGATGTTAACAGCTGTTTCAGGAATATCGATTCCTAATTTCTGGCTTGGTTTGCTTTTAATTCAATTATTCTCAGTTCAACTCGGCTGGTTGCCAACAGGAGGAATTGATTCATGGAAAGGATATGTACTTCCGTCTATTGCACTCGGCGCTGGTATCATGGCGATGGTCGCTCGGTTTACGCGGTCATCTCTTCTAGATACGTTGAAATCTGATTTTATTCGAACGGCAAGAGCGAAAGGGTTACAAGAGATCGTGTTAATTCCAAAACATGCCTTAAGAAATTCCCTGATCCCGGTTGTAACAATAGCGGGTTTACAGTTTGGATTTCTCCTTGGGGGTTCTGTTGTAGTAGAGACTGTTTTTAACTTTCCTGGTATGGGCAGGCTTTTGATTGACTCGATTTCGTTTCGAGATTACCCAACCATTCAAGCGTTGCTCTTGTTGTTTTCAATCTATTTTATCTTAGTTAATTTAGTTGTTGATTTGCTTTACGGCATGCTCAATCCAAAAATTAAGTATGAAGAGTAAGGAGGGGTGACTGTGAGTAATGTTCAAGCGGAACCATCAACACCAATACATATAAAAAGACTTGCTTACTCTCCTATGATGCAATTTTGGAAGCAGTGGCGTAAACAAAAGAGTGCGTTTATAGCAGGTATCTTTATTATGTTGCTTGTCGTCATTGCTGTTTTTGCACCACAAATCGCTCCTTACGATCCGTATGCACCGGATTATGGGAATGTATTGAGTGGACCATCGACTGACCACTGGGCAGGCACAGATGAATATGGCAGAGATATTCTAAGCAGGCTTTTAGTAGGTACACGCATTTCTTTGGCTGTAGGGTTGATCTCGATCGTTGCAGGTGGAGTGCTAGGAACTTTATTAGGATTAATAAGTGGTTATTTCGGTGGGAAATTGGATCGACTAATTATGAGGGGTAGCGATATTATGTTTGCTTTCCCTGACATTCTCCTAGCAATCGCCATTGTTGCTATTCTAGGTCCTGGTTTGACGAATGTCGTTATTGCACTAAGTGTTTTCTCGGTTCCGAGTTTTGCACGGCTTGTTCGTGGTTCAGCACTTGAAGCGAAGCAAGCTGAATTCGTTGAAGCAGCACGGTCAATGGGTGCTTCCAATACGAGAATTATTGTGAAACATATCTTACCAAGCAGCATCGGTGGTCTACTCGTCTATTGTTCTATGAGGATGGGGAATGCCATTCTTGCCGCAGCAACGCTAAGTTCCTAGGGTTGGGTGCAAGTCCAGAGACACCGGATTGGGGTGCGATGTTGAGCATGGGACGTGATTATCTAGGTTCGGCTTCCCATGTCGTTTTATTCCCTGGCCTTATCTTATTTCTGACCGTGCTTGCTTTTAATGTGGTAGGGGATGGTCTGCGTGACGTATTTGATCCGAAATCGGGATAAGGAGGACGTGGCGAATGGAAAAAGTGTTAGAAGTTGATCACCTTTCGACGGTGTTTCTTCAAGACGGTCAACCGATTACTGTTGTAAATGGAGTTAGCTTTAGTGTAGATAAGGGAGAGATTGTGGGCCTTGTGGGCGAGTCGGGAAGTGGGAAAAGTGTTACGTCTCTTTCTGTCATGAAGTTATTCAAAGGGACAACTGGTTCAATAGCAACTGGAGAAATTCGTTTTAAAGGAACAGCTATTTCTTCATTTAATGAAGCGAGAATGCGTAAGCTTCGTGGAAAACAAATGGCGATGATCTTTCAAGAACCAATGACCTCTTTAAATCCTGTTATGAAAATTGGTGAACAATTAAGCGAAGTGATTCGGTTGCACATGCCTTATAAAAAGAAAGAAGCAAGAGAACGAGCACAACAGATGCTTGAAAAAGTGGGCATCTCGCGAGCAAAAGACGTATTGAATGAATTCCCTCATCAACTGTCTGGAGGTATGCGGCAGCGAGTGATGATTGCGATGGCGCTTTCTTGCGATCCAGAACTTTTAATCGCTGATGAGCCAACGACTGCGCTGGATGTTACAATCCAAGCGCAAATTCTGGAACTAATGAAAGAGCTGCAAGCAGAACTTGGGATGTCGATTTTGTTGATCACACATGATTTAGGTGTTGTCTCCGAAATGTGCGATCGGGTAGCGGTGATGTACGCGGGTCAGATTGTTGAGGAGGCTTCAGTTAAAGCATTATTCCAAAAACCCATGCATCCATACACAAAAGGGTTGATCGCTTCTGTCCCGCAAATGGGGAAGCAACAGAGTAAGCTTTCATCAATTCCAGGGAATGTTCCTCATCCTACTCATATGCCGTCAGGGTGTAGGTTTGCGCCAAGATGTAGTTATGCGTTTGACCAGTGTATATCGGAAGAGCCTCCTCTTATTGTGACGGAAGAAGGTCATAAGAGTGCATGTTGGCTCCATGAGACGAGTGAATATCATTTGGCGAAAGGAGGTGAACCGGTTGGATGATGTCATTATGCGCGTGGATGGATTAAGCAAATCTTTTTTACTGAAAAGTGGACCTTTTAAGAAGAACCGCAATTTGCAAGCGGTGAGAGATGTATCCCTCGACATAAGAAAGGGGCAAACCTTCAGTCTTGTTGGTGAAAGTGGCTGCGGCAAGTCAACAACAGGTCGACTTCTGAGCCGTTTGCTCCAACCAGATGAAGGGACGATCCGGTTTGCTGGAGAACAAATTGAATCAAAATCAAAGAAGGAAATGAAGCCTTTATATCGAAGAATGCAAATGGTATTTCAAGACCCGTATGCCTCTTTAAATCCACGAATGAAAGTGCTTGATCTTGTAGCGGAGCCGCTCGATATACATGAGAAGCTCGGGAAAAAAGACCGTGAGAGAAAGGTGCTTGATATGCTGGAGATTGTAGGATTAAATCACCAATCTGCTTATAAATACGCACATGAGTTTAGTGGAGGGCAGCGTCAACGACTTGGGATTGCAAGAGCATTAATGGTGAAACCAGACTTAATTATCGCCGATGAACCGGTTTCTGCACTTGATGTATCAATCCAATCGCAAATTCTTAACCTCTTTGATGATTTGCAAAAAGAATTTAACTTAGCTTATTTGTTTATTTCCCATGATCTAAGTGTTGTTGAACATATTAGCGATCATGTCGGAGTGATGTACCTTGGTAGTTTAGTTGAATCTGGTACGAAAGAAGACGTTTTTGGTAATCCGATGCACCCGTATACTCAGGCGCTAATGTCGGCGGTGCCACTGATCGCATCGAGAGAGGAAAAACGAGAACGGATTTTATTAAAAGGTGATTTACCAAGCCCGGTTGATCCGCCAAGTGGGTGCAGCTTCCATACACGTTGTCCAGCTGCGGTGGAGCTATGTAAGCAAATGAAACCGAAGTTAATAAATAGGTCAGGGTTTAGCCAACAAGTATCTTGCCATTTATATAATGAGATCAATGTCCAGACAGAACAAAGCGTTATACACTAAACAAATAAAAAGGGAGAGTGCGATAAATGAAGGTAGGGTTAAGCTCATACAGTTTAGTAACAGCATTAAGGGATGGACGTATTACAATACTTGAAGCAATTGACTGGGTCGCTGAAAATGGTGGCACACATATGGAACTAGTACCTTATGGTTATTCTGTTGTTGATAATCTAGAGCTAGCAATGGAGATTAAAGAAAGGGCCACCGCTGCTGGAATTGAATTATCTGCTTACTGCATGCCAGCTGATTTTGTTCAAGATACGGATGTGGCATTCCAGGAAGAAGTAAATCGAATTAAAGAGCATGTAGACGTTGTTAACAAGATGGGTATTAAAGTGTTACGCCATGACGTAACTGCGTTTACATTAAAAAAAGAAGACATGTCGATTCACTATTTTGATAAACATTTTGACAAGTTGGTGTTAGGTAGTCAGTTAATTGCTGATTATGCAAATCAGTATGGCATGACAACAACAATCGAAAATCATGGATTTAATGTACAATCTAGCGACCGGGTACAGCGGGTATTACGCGCTGTAGACCGCAGCAACTTTAAAACAACACTTGATATTGGTAATTTTCTTTGTGCAGATGAAGACCCGTTAGTTGGTATCCGGAAGAATCTAGCTCAAGCTGCGACCGTTCATTTTAAAGACTTTTATGTACGTCCTTATTACGCGAATCCAGGAGAGGGTCATTGGTTCAGAACATCAAATGATAATTATCTACGAGGGGCGATCGTTGGACATGGAGAATTGCCAATTAGAGAAATGATTCGCCTTTTAAAAGAAGATGGATATGATGGCTATATCGTTGTTGAATTTGAAGGGATGGAAGATTGCTTTGTTGGTTCACGGATTGGAATGAATAATGTGAAACGGCTTTGGGACGAGGTAAGTGTTGATGGGTGGAAATCAGTAACTGAAGGAGTTGGAAACTAAAATGCTTCGAGTTGTTGTTATTGGACTTGGGACAATCTCTGATATGCATGTGAAATCATATGCGGAAAATAAAGAAGCCGAGTTATTTGGGCTATGTGATGTAAACCAAGATAGGGCAAAGGCCAAAGCAGCATTGTATAATGTGAAGCACGTGTTCACTGATCCCGATGATGTATTTTTAAATCCAGAGGTGGATGCCGTAAGCATTTGTACATGGAATAAAACGCATGCACAGCTCGCGATTCGTGCGCTCAGTGCTGGAAAGCATGTTCTTGTAGAGAAGCCACTTGCAATGACTGTGAAGGAAGCTGAAGACGTTCAACAAGCAGTAAATGAGAGTGGTTCGATCTTGCAAGTCGGTTATGTCCGGCGGTTCGGAACGAACGCGCAAGTGTTAAAAACGTTTATTGATGAGGGAAAGCTAGGAGATATCTATTATGCGAAGGCATCGCTATTACGTCGCATTGGTAATCCGGGTGGGTGGTTCTCCGATAAGGAGCGTTCTGGGGGAGGGCCACTGATCGATTTAGGTGTCCATATCATAGATAGTTGCTGGTACTTGATGGGGCGTCCAAAGGTAAAATCGATTAGTGGGCATGTGTACGATAAACTTGGCAATCGAAGTAACATTAAAAATCTCTCATTCTATAAAACGGCTGATTATAATTCTTCTGCTAACACAGTCGAGGATTTGGCTAATGCATTAATTACGTTTGAAAATGGGAGTTCGCTTATGGTTGATGTGTCTTATTGCTTCATGCGAAAAAAGACAACTTGGCTGTTCAGCTTTTCGGAACAAAGGGTGGAGCCGAATTGGAACCAGAGTTACTGCTTGTTACAGAAGAGCACAATACGATTCTTAATATCGAACCACAAATTGACAACCGTTCGTTTGACTTTGATAGTGCATTTCAGAAACAGATCGATGCATTTGTTGATGCGTGCTTAACTGGAGGTCCATCTCTTGCACCTGTAGAGGACGGGGTGGAATTGATGAGAATGCTGGAGGGGATTTATCAAGCATCAGAGCAAAAAAAGCCTATAAACGATTAATAGTAGAGGGATCTGGCATAGTTATGCCAGATCCCTCTAATTTGGTTTTTTTTTGCTAGGATGCGGCATAATGAAAAAAAGATGAAGAGGGGAAAAGATGTTATGTTAAAGCACGATCAACAGTACATAAAGCAACAAAACAAGCAATGGGTATACGAACTAATTAAAGAACAGGAACCGATAACCAAGCCTAATCTGGTTAAACAAACGAAAATGAGTCCGACATCGATTGGCAGAATTGTCAGTGACCTTGTAGAGCAATCGCTTATTATAGAAGCACCTTCAGAATCTACGGGAGTCGGTCGGAATGCTGTTCGCTTAGAAATAAACAGGAACACACTTTGGTCAATCGGAGTAGAACTAGATATGGATACGATTCGTATTGGACTTATAAATTTAAAGGGGGAACTATGCAAAACAAAAGAAACAGCTTTTCAAGTACGGGGTGAGGCAGTGAATGCGTTAAACAAAGTAGCAGCTTTTATAGAAGAGTTGTTGGTAGAAGAGAATTTAAACAAACAAAACATTCTAGGAATAGGCATTGGTGTACCTGGTCTTATACATAAAGATGAAGGAATTGTTGTTCATTCAGATCAATTGCTGTGGGAAAATGTCGATGTAGGAGCGTATGTAGAAGCTCAGACCGGTCTGGATGTATTTGTAGACAATGAGCTCAAAATGCAAGTGATGGCTGAGCAGCACAAAAGAGATGTTGAAAAAGATCCAACGATGGTTTTAGTCGGGATTGGTTCTGGTGTTGGATCAGCCGTAGTCATAAACGGAGATATTTATAGAGGTCAATCAAACCGAGCAGGGGAAATTGGGCATACGATTGTGAATCCCCACGGCAATATGTGCAAATGCGGCAGAATGGGCTGTTTGGCAACCTATGTTTCAGAAAAGTCTCTTTTACAACAGGCACAAAATGGACTTAATACAGAGACGATGGAGGAGTTGAGCACATATTATAAACAAGGAAATCCGCTTGCGCGCTCGATTATCGATCAAGCAACAATGTATATTGCAATTGCAATTGGAAATGTCTGCTCAACATTTGATCCAAAAACAATCGTACTAAGCGGTCAATTTTTTTCTTATTTGCCAGAAGCTAGGCAGACGGTCGAAGAAAATTCTAGCGACGATTCCTCACCAGACTCCGTTCAATTTAGTTCACTCAACTCTTGGTTCTGAAGGGGTTATCCAAGGAGCAGGTATTGTTAGTGGTGCATACTTTTTAAAGCAAAAGCAATTGGATTGCTAGAAAAGAGAAAAAGTCAGTAATTAGGTTAACCTAGTTACTGACTTTTTAACGTTAAGCCGAATGTTTATAATTGGAGACATCGACTTCAAGCGGTAGATTAAGTGCTCTGTTTTTCTTAGCGGTGGTGAAGAACAAGACAAGTAGAACAGCTGCTCCGATAAAACCACCAACCCAAGAGATGGGCATTGGTAAATTAAATCCAATTTGTGCATTAAAAATATACGTAATAACCATTACAAGCATAAAGGCTCCTGGAATGAGTGAAACCCAGTAATTTTTACGGGCTATATATAAATACATTGCTCCAACAAACAAAGCGATGACAGCGGTAGCTTGGTTCGCCCAACTAAAGTATCTCCAAAGAATATTAAAATCAATTTGTGTTAAAGCAACAGATATTCCGAACAACGGGAGTGCAATCCATAGGCGACTCGTTATTTTTTTTTGAGCTATGTTGAAATAGTCAGCTATTATCATTCGGGCACTACGGAAAGCAGTATCTCCTGAAGTAATAGGTAAGACAACAACACCTAATACTGCAATTGTTCCACCGACTGCACCTAGAAGCAACGTGGACACTTCAGAAACGATAGCTCCAGGACCCCCAGCAGCAAGCATTTCATTTAAACCGCCGTATCCGTTTACAAGACTCATAGCCGCAGCAGCCCAAATCATTGCGATAATTCCTTCGGCAATCATCATTCCATAAAAGATTTTTCTGCCTTGCTTTTCATTTTGAGTTGTTCGAGAAATGATTGGTGTTTGAGTTGCGTGGAAGCCAGAGAGCGCCCCACATGTGATTGTAAAGAAAATTAATGGCATGATAGGGAGATTGTCAGGATGAAAGTTGGTTAAAGACAATTCCGGAATGGGGGCACCTGTAATAATCATTCCGCCACCTACACCTAATGCACTGACTACGAGTATTGCACCAAAATATGGATAGAGTCTGCCAATAATTTTATCAACAGGAAGTAATGTAGCTAGGATATAGTAAATAAAGATTGCAGCAATAATTAAACCGAGAGCAATATGTCCGTTAAATACAACATGAAGTAAACTAGCGGGCGTCGAAACAAATACGGTTCCTACTAATAGAAGTAGCAGTACAGTAAACGCATTAACAACATGACGCATCGATTTTCCTAAAAACTTGCTTGCTAATTGCGGAAGGTGTGCGCCTTTATTTCGAATGGATATCATACCTGTTAAGTAGTCATGAACAGCACCGGCAAATATGCATCCAACAACAATCCAGATAAACGCAACTGGACCGTAGAGAGCGCCCATAATTGGTCCAAATACAGGTCCAGTCCCAGCTATATTTAATAACTGAATCAATGAATTTCGTGGTGTGCTCATTGGTAAGTAATCAATATCATCTCGATCTGCATAAGCTGGAGTTGGGCGTGCTTCCTTTACACCAAAGATGCGCTCGATAATTTTTCCGTACGTAAAGTAACCGACAATCAATAAAACAATCCCAATAAGAAATGTATACATAAAAACAACCCCCTTTATTAAAAGTAGTGTTAACGCTTTCATAATTATAGATCGGTCTTTTTAGAAAAGCTATATTATTTTGATAAATTTTGCGAGACGTCTCTTTACACTACTTTTTAACAGGGGTTATTAAGCTACAGAAAAAAGGCTGGGTGTCTCTTTTCATGCTTTTAAGAACAATAGCCATCACAATTGATGGCTATTGTTCACTTTTTACCTTCTAAACCCACCTTCTGAATGGATCACTTGCCCGGTAATCCAAGAGGCTTCTTCTGTCAATAGCCAAGCAATTAGTCTAGCGGGGTCTTTGTTTTCACCCATTCGTCCAAACGGAAATCGTGCATGGACATCTTGCCATAATTGCTCTGTCATATATCCGGTATCGACTGGACCTGGATTAACGGTATTTACCGTAATGTTGTGATCGGCCAGTTGATCTGCAATCGTGTGGGTAATTTGTTGAAGCGCTCCTTTTGCTGCAGCATAAGCCACTTCACCGGACATTGGTCCAAGTCCTTGTCCAGATGTCATAAAGATGATGCGGCCAGGAGATGTGGCTTGATGTTGATTAGCGTACGCTTGTGCCAAAAGCAATGTTGCTCTTGTATTAATCGCATAATGTGAATCGAGCATCGCCGCTGTTAATTCACCGAGCGGACCGTCGCTCCCACTCAGTGCATGATTGCAAACGATGCCATCGATACGTCCGCATGTACTCGTAGCAGCGTCAAACAACTCTTGTGGTGATTCAGGTTTTAAAAAGTTAGCCTCAATGTCTTTTAAAAATGCTTCCGGGATAAGTTCTGCTTTAATCCTTCAAGGACAGCTTCTAAATCATCAGCGCCCAATCCATCGATTCATCATGCGTTTGAAAATGGTGGGCGATAATAGACGCGCCCCAGGCAGCCGCTTGGCGTGCGATGGCGTAGCCAATTCCTTGGCGACGACTTACGCCGGTAATAAGGAATGTCTTGCCTTTAAGCGGCAAAACGTCTCTTTGCAAGGATGATGTCATTTTATAAACTCCTTTTTCATCTCATTATATAAAGAAAATGTCTGTATGAGGCAAGGCTCTCCGTTTCACTCGTTACAAATGTTATCTGTTCTAGTTTAAAATCTCTAATACGCGCCAATCACAGATTTCTTGCAATCCAATTGATAAATAAACGCTCCTAGCTTTCGGATTATTATAGAAGAAATAAGGAGTTTTCCCTTCCTGCAAGAGCCTTTTGAATACTAGTGTTAACAAGTGCGTACCATAGCCGTTTCCTCGAAAGTCGGGGTTTGTAAAAACTCCGGTGATAATCGTACTGCGGTCGTATTCGGCAGTAGTAGCAACGGTTGCGACGAGTCGACCCGCAATTCTTCCAAAGAAAGTTCGTGTACCACCTTGCATATAACGTTTGTGCTCTTCTTCTATGTATGCTAGCTTGCTCATCGTCATCACATTCGCAAATTCAGCTGTTGAAGTGAACAAATCATAAAGTTCTGATAGTGTTTGTGCGTTAATGTTTTCTGTGATTTCTATTTGATCACTAGTTTTTTGGGGGTTTTGCTTTACGTTGTGGATAAAACCGAGCCAGGAAACTGTATCTTGTTTAATAGAAAGATGTGGTTTCCACACATCAGCAAAACGGCTTTCACACGTCAGTTTTCTAAAAGAGATTTTTTGAAGGGTTGCCAAATAAGGAGTGACGTCTCGAACGTTTTGTGCAAAATAACTGAGATTATCTCCTTGGTTGAGTATAAAAGATACGAGTTGACCATTTTCTTTTTCACCGTATACACTTAAACCGTTTTCTTCATAGTTGTTAGCGTGCAACTGATCAAGCACAAATAAAAAGTAATTTTTTTGAGTGCCGAATAAGGCAACTATGTCAGTTGCGTCTTTTCGAGTCAGTTTTTCTATAGACATAAGGGTTTCTCCTAATCAATCTTTTTTATATTATTTTCCTGTTCTCACTTGCGTTCCATTTTAAATAACTTATCTTCAATGATGATGATAAAAATACTTAAAATGAGCGTAATTGGAAAAGCGAAAAGCTATGTTCAGAACGCCAGCCATTTTTAAAGACCATATACGCATAATCATTTTTCCGTCGGTTTTCGCATGACTTTCATTTTCCTTAGCGTTAAATCCCCTTTAATGTCGAGTAGATCGGTTCCGACCATGTGACTCATTTTAATAAAGGGTTCTAAAGGACCTCCGCGATTCTTGCGGCTAATCACGTTCTGGAGGGTGGAATAGATGATATACCGTTCAATTAATTCTTCGTCTGACCAGGCTTTCTTTCTCATGAGAACCCCCTATTCTTATATTGATGCCTCATTCCCACCCAAAAGCCTTTAAGATGAAGAAGGTGCGGAAGGACTAAATAAAATCCTCCCGTTTTAGTACGCTATACAGACATCTCTTCCTTATAAAACCTTTTTTTCTCTTTATTCATGACAACCTTGTAAATGTAAAAACCGAGCAGTAGAAACACGGTCGAACTTAAAATATAGACGGACCGAATGGCGATCCATTCTGCAAATAAACCAATAAGAATTACGTTTGCGATTACGTTTGCACATGCCAGAAAGACAATTGCCATATAAGTGCCTTCTAAGTTGTATTTCTTCAATCCACTAATAAAAGAGGTACTAGCTTTTTGTGAGGATAATCAGTATTAACCTTATTTAATATGCTTTCAATGATATATTCATGTGATCGTATAAAGCGAGAAAGAAAATGACGAACAACACCGTTTTTAAACTGTTCTAGGGGTTCTGGTAGTTCATCTAAATCAAGAATATGATGTGAACCGTCAGGCCAAATAAGGACATCAACAATTAGGTCCTTAAATACAACCTCAGTGTCTGTCATTTCTGTGTGTTCGACTATATTCACATAACAACCAATGTACTCGCCACTAGCGTTACGCCAGACATACACGTTGTAGGGGAGCGATCTCCAATAAAAAGCTGTTGTGTAGCAACCATCCGTAATCTCCATTGTTCCTATAGGTGTTTCCATCCTGAATGGTTTGTTAATTTTATGGAATAAGACATATTCTTCTGCAGAGTGACTTAGTAGCAAACAGGTATGCTCGATGTTTTGACCAAAATAGGTTTGTTTCCGTTCAATAACTGGTTTCAAGTCGTAGTCCATAAATCTATTTCCAATCAAAAGGAAGCAGGTCGCTGAGCGTAAGTGTTTTGTCGTTTGAAACGCGTACATAAGCGTTACGATTATTTTTATGAAGTTGTGTCAAAAACTCTCGGCAACGCCGCAAGGAGGTATAATCGTTCCTTCAGCATTTACAGCGATAAGCTTTGTAATCTCGCTTTCTTTGTTCGTAATCATTACGGCGGCAGCAGCATGCTCTGCACAAAACCCCATTGAAAAGGCTGTATCTATACAAACCCCGGTGTAAACATTCCCTGATGTTGTGAGTATGGCTGCTCCTACGGTTCCAGCCTCAGCGTATTCTGTTAAGACAGTAGGGGAAACAACTTTTTGTGCTTCCGTTTGCAATTCTAGAAAGTCCATTACCCAATCTCCTTTTATTTCTTAAATCGAACACAGGAAAAACGTTCTGTCCCGGGATACAATTCACCTAAACTTCTAATGGAAAAGCCATTTTTGTAGTAAAAACCAACGGCTTCACGATCTGTTTCGGCTGTTAAGCTTGCTTTTGTCCATGTTCTTGAGAGGAAATCAATCATGGTTGATGCGATGTGTTGATGTCTGGAATTAGGCTCAACAGCAAGGTGAAGGATGGTGATTTGAGTAACAGAATGTCTTTCAATACCAACACAGCCAACGAGACGAGACTGTATCTTGTACCCATATAATGTTTTGTCTTTGTGTTTACGGTAAGAAGCATAAGCATTTCGTGCATGTTCCGGCGATGTCGCAAGAGACAAAAGCTTGATCCAGTCAGTTGGTGCTTTTAAGGCATTAAGAGTAATCATTTCTGGCAAAACGCTTCTCTCCTTTATTAATCTTACTCTTTCAACTTTTATCTTGATAATCCTGCGTCTATAGTTCGTTCAACTAAAAAGCACTTTTTAATCAAACGTTTAATTAAGGTGCCGAGATCATTGAGATCGTAACGAGTTATTGCCGAATAGTTAAAGGGGCATTTCTTTGCAGTGGGCAACGAATTTCTGTACTAATTTGCTAGGTTGTTCATTTTTTCTCGTGCAAATTGCAATCTTATTTACTGCTGTTATATCTTCTACATCAACCCGTGCGAGCAAACCTCGCTTAATATAGTCACTGGCGACTAATGAGGAGACAAAGTTAACGCCGAATCCAGCTGATACAGCTGAAATGGCCTCGTTTAATCCTGTAAACTCAAGAGCAATTGTTGGGGGAGCAATCTGATTTGCTTGGCACAGCGCGTATAAACGAGCACGTGTGGTGCTTCCTTCTTCACGCATAACAAAAGGTTCACTGGTGAGCTCGGTTAAAGACATCTTTTTACCAGCAAGAGGGTGTGAAGGAGCAACAACAAACCAGAGCTCATCTGTAAAAAGTTCGTCCCATATTATTTCATCCGGTCTATCTTTAGGAATGCCTGCATACATAGCGATGTCTGCTTTATACTGTGTCAGTTGGGTAAATGCTTCCTTTGAATTGCTCGTATGAATGGATACATTTATATAAGGATGAGAGGATTTAAATGAACCTGCCCATCTAGGAAGCAGAAAGTAGGCAGGTAAATAGGTAGCTGCTATGCGGATACTGCCCGCCCGTGCGTGGATACAATCATCTAAAAAGGTTTCAATATTACGTTCAACTGCAAATAAGGTATCGGCTTTATGAGCAAGATCTTTACCAAGTTGTGTGGGTGCTAGCGTTCGGCCCTTTTTTTCGAATAAGGGCATGCCTATTTCGAGCTCAAATGATTTTAACTGGCTAGAAACAGCAGGTTGGCTTATATGTAAAGCGCTTGCTGCTTTTGTAATACTTCCTTTTTGAAGGACTGTATAAAAAATCCGGAGCCCATGCAAATTCATCTCGTCACTCCTTATATAAAAAATTGTTATGTATGAATAAAAAAGATCTATTATTCTTATTATTCATCTTATCATACACTAGTCTTGTAAGGAGAAATGAGTGAGGAGATGAAGCATGTGGAGAAAGAAAAATGGAAGTTCGTTGACGCGTACTTAGATGAGCAGTTACACAAGAAGAACAGTATACTAGAAGCGGTGCTGGCAAATAATCGCAAAAATGATTTGCCAGCGATTGATGTGTCCCGTACGCAAGGAGAATTCTTGCGATTGCTTGTGACAATGACAGGGGCAAAGCGAATATTAGAGATTGGAACATTGGGAGGCTACAGCACGATCTGCATGGCTAAAGCTTTACCAGAAGATGGTAGAATCATCACTTTAGAAGCAAATTCAATCCATGCCGCCTGCGCGGAAGAAAACATTAGAAATGCTCGTTTTGAAGATCGGATTAGTATTCGAGTAGGCGAAGCACTTAAGACGTTACCTGAACTTGAGAAGCAGAAGGAATCCTTTGATTTTATCTTCATTGACGCTGACAAACCAAATAATCCACAATATCTGGAATGGGCGTTGAAGCTTGCAAAGCCAGGTGCAACGATTCTAGCTGATAATGTCGTTAGGGCTGGGGAAGTCATTAATGACCATAGTACAGATCCAAGAGTTCATGGGATTCGGACATTTCTTGAACGACTTGCGAATGAGGAACGAATTGATTCAACGGCGATTCAAACAGTTGGGGAGAAGGGCTATGATGGTTTTGTTATTGGGGTGGTACGAAAATAAGCAACAAAGAAACGCATCCTACAAAGGATGCGTTTTAGTACTTTTAATTCTAAAAAAGACAGAGTCTCTTGGTTAAGTGAGTGGTGTATTCGATTATACATTAAAAGAACCTGTGTTTCAGTGAACCTTGATGTTATTAAGTACCGACATGAACAGGAGGCCCTCCAAAAGGTACAATCTCTGAATCTGTTTGGGAGGCCATTGTTAGGGGACTAAGAACCAAAGCTAATACAATACTTGTTTTTATAATGCTTTTCATAATAATGTTTCCTAATCTTAAATCAGATCCATTTGCAAATAACAAGAATCATTGTATCTTTCAACTACCAACATTAACTGGAGGGTTACCAAAAGTCTCTACACCTGTATTTGTATTTCCAGTTAGAGCTGAGGGTCCTGCAATTAATGTGACTAGGAAACATACTGTCAAAAAACGTTTCATATAGAAACCTCCTTATTATTTATTGAAGTGATATCTTTTTGAACTACAGGGAGCATATTTGCTTGACCGTGTATTCCGAAATCAATGAGAGCCTTCGCAAGTAATGCGAGATCCTTCGTTGCTTTTCCTTTATAGTAAAGTAAAAAAAGACTCGTCTTTCCTTCAACTTCCATTTGTTCAATCATTTCCAAAGCGCGGGTTGTTTGATTACGAACAATATGCTGATGAATTTTTTCTTCTTCAGAGGTGTCTTCAGAAATATCGAAAATTTCTCCGTAAATATTTTTAATAAATGCTGTTTTTTCATGCTCTAAAACATTTTTATAACTCGTTAACCCGGCACGTTCAGCAAAGAGAATAGCTTGCTTATTATATTCCAGGCAAAGAGTTAAATTGTCAACTAGTTTTGTATCTGATAATGCATGATAGCTTGACGCTCGGACGGCATCTGGTGTAGCTTCATTTACATTTACGGCTAAAAAGTAATCTTCTGCCCCTTCAAAGTCCCCCTCTCCATATAATTTACCCAAACCAATTAAAAGAGAAATCCGTGATGCTAATGCACTTTTCATATAACCAGGTTTGATATTCGAGAAGTTGTCACGCATTTTGTCTGCTAAAAAAAGAGTATTCCTGACGCTCCCCATTTTAAAGTAAGTAGTTAATTCAACGATCTCAAGTCTCATTCGTGCTAGGGGGTTCTTTACTTCTGCGTACAGGTCTCTCGATTGATCTAGAGTTTCCTGTAACGTTAGATCATTAGAGAGAGTACTTAGCACTAAACGATAAACCAAAATCCATTCTTTTAATAAATCGTCAGTACCATGCTTATCCAAGAGACTTTCTAAGACAGAAATTTGTTCATGAATTGAAGCGTATTCAAAAGCGTCTCGCACATCATGGAGTTTATTGACATGCATCGCATATGTATTCATTACAGGTACAGTTTCTTCAGGGGCTGCGTTTTTCACAATTAGCATAAATTGTTCAAAATCATACAAGGATTCACGTGCAATTTCTTTTAGATGATCAGATTTAAATAGCTCCGAATTGTTCCAAGATTTCTGGGCAAGTAATTTAGTAAGTTCTTTCTCAGGATTAAACATCGATCCAACCCTCTCCAAATTTATCTATTACAGATAAGTATATAACGTAAATGAAGAAAATTGAGTGTATTTCCATATTTCCCAACATGATAATCAACTTTTTTTGAGTGTAGATTAGAGCTCATCAATCACCTTGGACTATTCTCCTATTTTTATTAAATAATAAATTGAGTGATTTCAATGAAAGATTAGGAATTAGTGGACGGCATACACGTAGAATCCTGCGGGAGCAAAGACGAAGATGAGACTAACAGCATAGCTGCGAGGCTCATCCGTCGCCCGCGGAAAGCGGAGTGTATATCGGGAGCGAGGACAGGCTCGAAAAGCATCGTCTAATCACTCATCAAAGAAAGTTTGTCAATCACTTAAAATAATAAAAACGCGATAGGTGTAACTAAAATTAATGTAAGTACGACCCGTATAAACCAAATAATGACCATTTTACCGATGCTAAGCTTAATGTCGGTAGCGAGGATACAAGGAATCACAGCTGAGAAAAACAGGACAGATGAGACGGACATCACGGCAATAATAAAACGGGTAATGATGTCTGCATCGACAACGAGTAAAGCAGGTAAGAAGATTTCAGAGATTGAAATAGCAGCGGCTTTTGCGGCAAGCATTGGGTCAGGCAATTGTAAGAGTGCAGTGATTGGATAAAATAGATAGCCGGCATAGTCAAAAACCGGGGTAAATGTAGCGAGAACAAGCCCAAGCAAGCCAATCGACATGATTGTGGTAGAATACTCATTGTCATTAACAACCCGTCTTTTAAACTTTTAGCGGCTTCTTTAAAAAAAGAATTGCTTGTAGCAGCTGTTTCGATTCCTTCGCTCCAGCCTTTTTGTAATCTTGTTAAAAACCCTAGTTTTTTTAGTTCTTCTATTTGGGGCTCTGCACCTGGATAATAGTCATCCTTCATTGAACGAAGGGGCCATATTCGTGCTGTAATAGCCGTTACTGCAAAGGTGACGACGAATGAAACAATAAAGTAAATTGTCCAGATTGACATCAAGTTAAGGGTATTTGCGATTACGACCATAAAAGTGACCGAGACGGTTGAAAAGCCTGTGGCAATAATAGAAGCTTCTCGGAAAGAATAAATTCCTTGTTTATATAAGGAATTGGTTACGAGTAGACCAACGGAATAGCTTCCCACAAAGGAAGCAATCGCGTCGAGGGAAGAGCGTCCTGGCGTTCTGAAAATTGGTCTCATAATTGGCTCCATTAAATTTCCGAGGAATTCAAGCAACCCATAGCCAATTAAAACAGTAAGAAAGATCGCACCAATCGGAACAAGAAGGCTAACTGGTGTAATTAAGGAGTTGATTAAAAAAGGGCCCATATCAGGAGCGAAGAGCCAAGTTGGTCCGATACCAAATAGAATGAGGGCACCAAATACAAAGCCCAATACTTTGAAAATGGATAAGACGAAATCGGTAGCTGACTTGTTCCATTTCTTTGTGTAAAACGGGTAAATCGCTCCAAGTAAGAGGATGACAAAGATATAAACGGTAACGGCCGTATTTGCTTGTCGGAAAAGCGTTACCAAATGGTCGAGGGGAATAGAGCTTTTTCCAGCAATTGTAATAGGAACAAAAAACATAAAGATGCCAAGCAAACTAAAAAAGATAAACTTAGCAATTGCCCAAGGCGAGCGAGTTTTGTTTTGCTCTTTTTGCGAGTGTAAGTCTGGTTGGTTCATAAAAGATTCCTCCTCTTCGTAAAATGGTGCACAACAAATCTTTCTAGTAGTATACGAAAAGAAATCAGACAATAAATAGTTCAAATTTTAAAGAGTTTGTAGACAAAATAGGTTTCCTTTATGGTTCGAATTCCCAGTATGGGGTAGAAGAATCGTAGATCTGTGAAGGAAATCAAAGAAATGTGCTGTAACGATGGTGGAAGTTTTACGGTATCGTAGAATTATAGACTTAGAAGGAATGGAGCTGATCGAATGGCCAAGAACGTAATGGTAATCCGTCATGCAAAGCAGGTACTAACGAGTCATACAGAAATGCCGCTTACAGGAAAAGAAATGGAAGAAGGACTCATCGTTATTGAAGATGGCGCGGTGTGGATTGAGGATGGTCGGATTTCGATGGTTGGTACGGATGCTGATGTGTGGAAGGCGTATCAAGACAGTGGTGGAGAAGGCGCTACTGTAGTGGATGCATCAAATCAAATTGTCACCCCAGGTCTTGTTGATCCACATACGCATTTGGTCTTTGCAGGGAGTCGCGAGGAAGAATTCGAAATGCGCTTACAGGGTTCTGCGTACATGGATATCATGAATGCAGGTGGAGGAATTCATAGCACGACACGCTCCACTGCTGCGGCGACTGAACAAGAATTGGAAGATCAGTCGAGAGAGCGGTTAAATGAATTCCTTCGACATGGCGTGACGACGATTGAGGCAAAAAGTGGTTATGGATTAACGCTGGAAAATGAAATGAAGCAGCTACGAGTTGCCAAAAAATTAGATGAAAGCCATCCAATTGATATTGTTTCTACGTTTATGGGAGCTCATGCAGTTCCTCTTGAATACAAGAACAACACAGACGATTTTGTTCGAATTGTTATAGAAGAAATGATTCCCATTGTTGCAAAAGAAGGGTTAGCGGTCTTTAATGATGTTTTTTGTGAAAAAGGTGTTTTTACTCCCGAACAATCAAAACAAATTCTAGAAGCGGGAAAGCAATATGGATTAATACCTAAGATTCATGCGGATGAAATTGTTTCATACGGTGGAGCCGAATTAGCAGCAGAAGTAGGGGCGATATCTGCCGATCATTTGCTGCAAGTGTCAGATGAAGGAATAGAAAAAATGGCCAAGGCTGGTGTCATAGGAGTACTACTTCCAGCAACTGCATTTTTCTTAATGGAGCCAGCCGCTAATGCGCGGAAGATGATTAAGCAGGGTGTACCAGTGGCGTTGTCTACTGACCGTAACCCAGGTTCAAGCCCGACGGAATCCATGCCTTTTGTGATGAATCTAGCTTGTCTAACGATGGGGATGACGCCGAAAGAAGTGATTAGTGCTGCGACGATCAATGCGGCTTATGCGATTGGAAAGGCAAAAGAAGTTGGCAGCTTGGAAGTGGGTAAGAAAGCGGACGTTGTTTTGTGGAACGCTCCTAATTACACGTATTTGCAATATCATGTTGGCGTAAATATGGTGGATACTGTCATTAAGAATGGTGAAATAGTTGTTGAAAATCGGGTTGTTGTTCAGACAGATCATATGGCGAGATAGAATGGTAGACAATCTACCTACATCAGAGAATGATCCACCAAATCAATAAATCTGCTCCTATCTTCATAAAGAGAGAGATTTACAATGAGGGTAAGGTGGTGATTTGATGAAAGGTGCATTAGGTGATTTAGTTGTTCTTGATTTTTCGAGAGTATTAGCCGGTCCTTACTGTACAATGTTGCTTGCAGACATGGGTGCAGAGGTTATCAAAATTGAAAAACCAGACTATGGTGATGACTCTCGATTCTTTGGCCCTTTTCAGGAAGGGGAGAGTGCGTACTTTGCGATGTTGAACCGGGGAAAAAAGAGCGTCACCCTTGATCTGAAATCTACTGAATCCATTCAAATGATCCAACAGTTCGTTAAAGAAGCAGACGTTGTAGTAGAGAATTTTAGACCAGGTGTGATGGAACGTTTAGGCCTCGGCTATGAATCATTGTCAGCCATTAATCCAAAGATTGTGTATGCGTCTATATCTGGCTTCGGTCAATATGGACCGTACCGTGAACGGCCAGCTTATGATCTTGTTGCTCAGGCTATGGGTGGAATGATGAGTATGACCGGTTTCCCTGGGCATGCTCCAACAAGAGCAGGATCTTCTCTTGGTGATATGGGTGCGGCACTTTACACAGCGTATGGCATTATGGTTGCACTCCATGATCGGGAGCGTACTGGCCTTGGGCAATATGTTGATGTGGCGATGACCGATAGCATGATTGCATTACTTGAATCAAATATGATGCGTTTTACATCAGAGAAAACAATTCCCGAACCAAGCGGAGCGAAACACCCTATTAGTGCTCCATTTGATTGTTTTAAAACAAACGACCATTATCTTGTTATTGCTGTCGCAAATGATGCCTTGTTTGCAAAGTTGTGTTCTTGTATGGACCGAGTATCGTTATGTGAAGATTCGCGCTACCGGTCGGATGTCCTTCGCGCGAGTAATGAAGCTTCATTAAAAAAAGAGATCGAAGAATGGCTTAGTCGCTATTCTGTTGAGGAAGCTGTTGCTCGTTTAACCGAGTATGGTATTCCGTGTGCGCCAATTCACGATGTTCGTGATATTTATGAAGATGAGCATACGTGGGCGCGGGAGATGCTTGTGGAAGTGAAAGGTCGTGACGGAAAACCGATGATTGTCACGGGGAATCCGGTGAAGCTATCGCGAACACCTGCAAATATCGGGCAGTCTATTCCGGAGCTTGGTGAACATACAGCACAAATGAAACGTCCTGTGGGCAAACAAGGAGTGATAAAGAATGAATTTTGATTACACGGAGCAACAAATCGAGATACGAAATAGAACAAAGGACTTTAGCAAACGGGTATTAAAACCAAATGCGGCGGCTTTGGATCAAGAGAACCGTTTTCCAGTAGAGTACATCCCCCAGTTAAGTGAGCTTGGTTTAATGGGCATTGCTATCCAGAGTGTGACGGAGGAATTGGGTATGACGCAATTTCAGAAGCGATTGCGATAGAAGAAATCGCTTACGGTTGTGCTGCTACTGGTTCGATCGTCAGTGCTCATTATTTAGGAATTGATGGTGTTTATTTAAAAGGGAACGACTGGCAGAGAGAGACGTATTTAGTTCCTGGATGTAAGGGCGAAAAGTTGTTTGCGTTTGGATTAACAGAACCGAATGCCGGTACGGATGTTCCAGGTTTAACAACAACTGCTGTCAAAGACGGGGACGACTACATCATTAATGGCAAGAAACATTATATTAGCAACGGTGGAAATGCAGATATCATTGTGGTTTATGCAAAAACCGATCCGGCTGCTGGTTCCCGTGGTATTAGCGCTTTTATAGTGGAACGGGATACACCTGGGTTACGTATTGGCGAAGGGGATGACAAGCTTGGTATCAGAGCGGCACGGACATATGAGTTATTTTTTGAAGATTGCCGCATCCCAGCGAAAAACCGAGTTGGTGATGAAGGAGAAGGTTTTAAACTAGCGATGGAAGTGATTGACCGTGGTCGTTTAGGTGTGGCGGCTATGGCTGTTGGAATTGCTCGTGCCGCTTTAGATGAAGCGCTAAAATACTCAAAAGAACGGCTGGTGGCAAATAAAACCATTGCTGAATTTCAAGGAATTCAATTCATGCTCGCCGAAATGAATGTAGATGTCGAACTGGCGCAAACGTATACGTATTATGCCGCGAGTTTAAAAGATAAAAAAGGCTATCGCCTGTCAAAAAAAGCTTCTACCGCAAAGCTATTTGCTTCTGAAGCGTCGAACCGCGTTGTTCAAAAAGCGATTCAAATTCACGGTGGCAATGGATATATGAAGAAATATCCGATAGAACGAATCTATCGAGATCAGCGCATCCTTGAAATTTTTGAAGGTACATCCCAAGTGCAAAAGATTGTCATTGCTCAAGCAATGCTAAAACCGATAAAACAAGTCCAGGAGGGTATAAGGGTATGACGAATCAACTAAATCAACGCGTTATTCGAGCGGATCGTGGTACAGGTCTTACGTGTAAAGGATGGGAACAGGAAGCTGCCTTGCGCATGTTAATGAATAATCTTGATCCAGAAGTGGCGGAGAATCCAGATGAGCTTGTTGTTTATGGTGGAATTGGGAAGGCCGCACGGAATTGGGAGTGCTTTGATGCGATTGTGGCATCGTTGAAGGATTTAGAGAATGATGAAACGTTACTTGTGCAATCTGGGAAGCCAGTAGGTATTTTTCGCACTCAAGAAGCGGCGCCCCGTGTGCTAATTGCTAATTCAAATCTTGTGCCTGCTTGGGCGAATTGGGAACATTTTTATGAGCTTGAAGACAAAGGACTGATGATGTACGGACAGATGACAGCAGGGAGCTGGATTTATATTGGTGCTCAAGGAATCTTACAAGGAACATACTTAAGCTTTATTGAAGCCGCAAAAAAGGCATTCGGACGACCAGATTTAACGGGTAAATTTATTCTGACTGGCGGCATGGGCGGAATGAGCGGTGCCCAACCTTTGGCAGGCAAAATGGCGAAAGGTGTCATTCTTGTTGTTGAAGTTGAAAAAAGCAGGATCGAACGAAAGATTAAAGAAGGATATTGCGATTATTTAGCCGAGGATCTAGACGAAGCGCTCAAGATGGTTGAAGAGTTCACAAAGCAAGGCACTCCAGCATCGATTGGTCTTGTTGGCAATTGTGCCGATGTACTGCCGGAACTTGTACAGCGCGGAATCACGCCAGATATCGTAACCGATCAAACAAGTGCCCATGATCCAGTGAATGGTTATGTGCCGAATGGAATGAGCTTAGAAGAGGCATACGCCCTTAGAAAATCAGATGTAAAGTCTTACGAACAAAAAGCCATTGCGGCAATGGGTGCCCATGTTCAAGCGATGCTGGATCTTCAGAAAGCAGGGGCGGAAACGTTTGATTATGGCAATAATATTCGCGCTTATGCCAAACAAGCTGGTGTACAAAATGCATTCGATTTCCCTGGGTTTGTTCCGGCGTACATTCGTCCGCTTTTTTGCGAAGGAAAAGGGCCTTTCCGCTGGGCAGCTTTATCTGGTAACCCTGAAGATATTTATAAAACAGATCAAGTGGCTATGGAGATGTTTAAAGAAGACGAAGCGCTTGTGAATTGGATTGATATGGCACAAAAGATGGTTAAATGGCAAGGTCTTCCGGCGAGAATTTGTTGGCTTGGGTATGGTGACCGGGACCGATTTGCTTTGAAAATTAATGAAATGGTTGCAAGTGGTGAACTGGAAGCACCCATTGTTTTCGGACGTGACCATCTTGATTGTGGCTCGGTTGCATCACCAAACCGTGAAACTGAATCAATGAAAGATGGTAGTGATGCAGTTGCCGATTGGCCAATTCTTAATGCCCTTGTTAATACAGCAGGTGGTGCAAGTTGGGTCAGTGTCCATCACGGAGGTGGCGTTGGTATGGGTTACTCAATGCACGCAGGACAAGTCATTGTCGCAGATGGCAGTGAAGCAGCAAGAGAGCGAATTGAACGTGTGCTCGTGTCAGATCCAGGGATGGGAATCGTACGCCATGCGGATGCTGGATATAGCAAAGCGATTAAAGTGGCTAAAGAAAAAAATGTCCATATTCCAATGCAGGAATAATGAAAAGAGAGGGCCCATTTGGCTCCTCTCTTTCATCGATTTTATTAGATGATGCGAGGAGGTGGAAATGATGGATGCGCAAGCAAAACGTCTCCTGTAGGAACGGAGAAAACGTGCACGACTTGGGAGATTGAAGCGTTAAAGCGGCTGTTGTTAAACTGTTTAGACCCACATGTGGCGCAGGATAGTGAACGCATGATTGTGTATGGCGGAACGGGGAAAGCAGTGCGGAATGAATCTACGTTTCAAGTGATCATAAGGGAATTGGAAGCATTAGCAGGTGATGAGACACTCCTTATACAATCAGGTAAGCCCGTTGGTAAGTTTCGTACATATGCTAGTTTCCCACGCATTGTTGCATCCAGTTCTATGCTTGTCCCAACAGCTGCCAACTGGGAGACGTTTAATGAATTGGAAACAAAGGGATTAACAAGTTATGGTCAATCAACAGCTGCTGCTTGGGCGTATATTGGTGTGCAAGGTATCTTGCAAACGACGTTTGAGACAATCGGTGAAATAGCGGAGCGACATTTCTCTGGGAAATTAAATGGTCGAATTGTCTTAACGTCGGGGCTCGGCGCAATGGGGGCAGCCAGCCACTATCCGTCACAATGCATGGCGGTGTAGCAGTTGTTGTCGAAGCGGATGAACAAAAAATAACAAAGTCAATCGTAAACAATTATTGTGATGTTGTCGCGGAGTCACTTTGTGAAGCAATCGATTTAGCGGAGGAAGCGGCGAAGAAAGAACAGCCTTTGTCAATCGCCTTGCATGGTCATGCAGGTGATGTTTACATGGAGTGCGTGAAGAGAGAGTGGATTCCTGATATCGTTACGGATCAGACCGCAGCTCATGACTTATTAAATGGCTACATCCCATCAGGGTTAAGTATCAAACAAGCGAATCATATTCGAACAAAAAAACCAAAGGACTATTTATCTCTTGCTGGTGTTTCAGTTGTGGCGCAAGTGCGGGCGATGAGGTTATTGCAACAAGCTGGTAGTGTTGTCTTTGAATATGGAAATAACTTGCGTTGGCAAGCTGAACAATATGGAAGCAAAGACGCTAGACTCTTACCTGGCTTTACAGCGGAATACATTCGACCGCTTTATAGTGAGGGGCGGGGACCTTGTCGTTGGGTCGCTTTATCAGGCAATCCAGAAGATATTTATAAAATTGACGAGTACATCCTTAACCACTTTCAAGCAGATAAGCGAGTCTGTCGCTGGATAGAGTGTGTTCAGGAGAGCATCCACTTTAATGGATTGCCGGCAAGAGCTTGTTGGTTAAATTATGAAGAACGTGCTCTGCTTGCGGAAGCAGTTAATCAAATGGTCGCAGTAGGTGTTTTGGAAGCGCCAATTGCGTTTACGAGAGATCATTCTGAAGGCAGTTCGATGGCTGCACCAACACGAGAAACAGAAGCGATGAAAGATGGTAGTGGAGCGGTTGCGGATTGGCCAATTTTAAATGCACTTCTTAATGCAAGCGGTGGCGCTTCAATGGTTAGTGTTCAACATGGTGGGGGTGTTGGTATTGGTCATTCCATTCATTCAGGGATGACAGCTGTGGCAGATGGCTCATTTTCTGCTTCAAGACGGCTGGAACAAGTCATGAACGCGGACGCGGGTTTAAATGTTATTCGTCACGCGGATGCAGGGTATGAGAGTGCAGAGCATTCAGTTAAGGCGTTTGGCTTAAAAAAGCCACTTTAAGAGGACCTAGCAAGGGGTTGCATCGTCACACTATAAGAGGAGGAGCCATTTATGAAACTACTTTTCCTTTCCGACGATTTGAATAATGAAGAACTTGTACAACCGTTGTGTCTAGTCGCGAACCAACTTCAAGCAACACTTGATTGTTTCCTTTTGCAAAGGACAAGCAATCTTGCAGGCGAATCGAGTGTTATGATGCAGTATTCGTTGATATTGATATGGATTCAGTTCATGTGAGTCTAAGTCGAGATTTCATTGCGCGTTTAAAGAAAGACAATCCAGCCATTTGTTTAATCGTTATGCAAAATGGGTTTCGGGCAAGTGAAGTAAGGGCATGGTTTAAGGCAGGCGTCTATGATGTACTTGAGAAACCGCTGGAAGAAAATATTCTTTATGAATTAGTAAATGAGATCAGGCAGAAAAAAGCACAAGCGAATGTCAAACAACCCGGAGAAGCAAAAGCAGAGTGGATGAAGCGTGGACTCGTTTATGACCTCATTTTTGGTGCAATTAAGCATGCCAAAGAAATCTGGGACCGCAGCAAGCAATGTGGGTTATCGAATACACCAACGACCGTCTTTGTTGTGTCGATTGATCGATATAAAACATTGATTAAACAAAAGAGTCCAAAGTGGGCCCAGTCTTTACGGGGCGAATGTACAAAGGCGATCCAAGTTACTTTAAATGAACAAGGTTTGACGGGGATCCAAGCCATTGTTGATAAAGATAAATTGGCTATCCTTTTGCCATGCCAGTACGAAGATGATGTAAAACATACCGCTCGTTTGCTCCAATATGGAATACAGCAACGAACAGGTTATACGGTTACGGTAGGGATTGGTAATCACTATGAAGACCCCCGTAATTTATTTGCATCGTATAAGGAAGCGTTGCAAGCTCAAGCCAATAAGTTTTATGTTGGCAAAAACAAGGTCATTCATTACACAGACATTGACAGTTTATATGAAAAACCAACGCTAGTGCCTATGAGAAGTTGGATGCGGTTTCACAGCTGCTAAGGCGTGGTGAACTTGATCAAGGCAAGTCTGAACTGCAGCAAATACGTGCATTTTTATTTACCGATTGCAGGATTGAACAAGAAGTACTTCATTTGCAAGTAACCGATATTTTAAATTCTTTGCTACGAGCTGCATTAAATAATGGTTGTCATCCTGATATGATGCAAACGGTATACAGCAAGTTTATGGACCAATTAAAAGAAACAGCTGATATTTATGACATTGAGAAGTGGTTTGTAGAAATGGTGGAGAGCATTTTATTTAATATCCACCGCTTTAATAATGAAAAAATGTTGCGCCCAATTCAACAAGCAGTTCAGTATATTGAAGATGCCTATAATCAACCCATTAGTTAGAGGAAGTAGCAGATCATGTGAGATTGAGCGCAAATTATTTTAGCAATACGTTTAAGAAAACAATGGGACTTCCGTTTGTGAAGTATCTTGCGAAGATTCGGGTAGAGAAAGCAAAGCAATTATTGCATGATTTAGATTACACGGTTTATCAAGTGGCTAGTGAAGTTGGTTATTCGGATTCTCGTTATTTTAGCCGTGTTTTTAAGTCATTTGAAGGCAAAACACCAAGTGAATACCGCAATGCTCGATTAGTAAAGTAAGGAGGAGAAACAATGGAAAAGCTACAGCTGCGTATTAATAGGGAACGGTTGGAACAATCAATTGAAACGCTTGGAGCGATCGGCATGAATGCCCAAGGTGGACTCGACCGAACTACGTTTACAGATTCAGAACTTGAGGCGAGAGACTGGCTAAAAGCAGAGCTTGTGAAACAAGGACTCCAAGTACATGTAGATGAGGCTGCTAATATTTGGGGCAGACGGCAAGGTACAAAAGAGTTGCCAAGCATTGTTTTTGGCTCTCATATTGACACCGTGCCAAATGGGGGGAAATACGATGGTGCTCTTGGCGTATTAATTGCAGTCGAAATGATGAAAGTCCTTCAAGAAGCAGGTGTGAAAACACAGCATCCATTTGAATTGATTTCATTTAGTGCAGAAGAGCCTAATCCGTTTGGATTATCAACATTTGGGAGCAGAGCGATCTCCGGTAAGTTAACAGGTGCTGACTTAATTGGTGTAAAGGATCAAGATGGAACACTCGTTACAGATGCGTTAACTGCGGCCGGAGGCAATCCGGATCAGTTTCATTCCTGTGTGAGAAGGAAGGACGAGTTAGCTGCTTACGTGGAAGTTCATATTGAACAAGGAAAACGCTTATTAAACGCAAACATTCCTATAGGTATCGTGACAGCTATTACGGGGATTTATCGTGAAGAAGTGCGGATAAAAGGAGTTGCAAATCATGCTGGTACAACGTTAATGGAAGATCGGACTGATGCCCTTGTTGCAGCAGCGAACTTAATTGGCGCTCTCGAAGAGATTTGTACCTCATTCCCAGCGAAAGAGCTTGTGGGCACAATAGGGAAAATTGATGCCTATCCGAATTCAGCCAATATCATCCCTGGTGAAGTCGCACTAGCTGTTGAGATTAGAGGTGAAACGCAAGAACAAATTGCGGATGCAAGGAAACTGTGGACGAACAAAAAGCAGCCGTTGTTCAGAAAAGAGGCGTGGAGCTTGAAGTGGCGACCAAGCTTAACCAAGCACCGGCGCAAATGAGTGAAACAGTGATGGAAGCATGTGAACAAGAAACGAGGCAACTTGGACTTACTTCGATGAGACTAGGCAGCATGGCAGGTCATGATGCTGCTCATATGGCATCACTAACAAAGTCTGGATGATTTTTGTACCAAGCCTTGACGGGAAAAGTCACTGTCCAGAAGAAGAAAGTCGGATGAGCGATATCGAAAAAGTCGCAAATGTTTTATTACAGACGCTATTAACATTGGATGAACAAGAAGGATAAAGAGAGGGGATACGAAATGGCGATTTTATATAAAGCAGGTCAGGTTTATACAAATGGACAGTTTGCTAAAGATCAAGCGGTTGTTGTGGAAGATGGACAGATTAAAGAAGTGGGTCCAACAAAAGCGCTTCAAGAGAAGTATAGTGGTATAGAAGAGATTGATTGGCAGAATAAAGCGATTGTGCCAGGCACGATTAATGCTCATAATCACTCGTTTCAAAGCTTGCTTCGAGGGATCGCGGTAGACAGACCTTTTTTGGAATGGCGTGACGAGGCTTTATACAAATACACACCATTGCTCGACGAGGAAGCGATTTATACTGGTGCGTTATTTGCATTTGGTGAAATGCTAAAGTATGGAGCAACAACGGTCAGCGACTTTTTTTATGTGCATAACAATGGGACGAAAACGGATGAAGCGGTCATTCAAGCCGCCAATGACCTTGGCATCCGCCTTGTTTTGGCTCGAACGATGTATGATTGGGATGGCGCGCCAATTAGTTACCGCGAATCGGTTGATGAAGCAACAAAGCGGACAAGGGATTTAGCGATTAAGTATCAAGGGAATCCAATGGTTGATATTCATCCAGCACCCCATAGCCCCCATGCGGCTTCACCTGAAATGATCCAAGCCGGTCATCGCCTTGCAAAAGAACTCGGTACACCATTCCATATTCATGTGTCAGAAGAAATGTTTGAAGTCGATGAAACCCTTGCTAAATACGGCAAACGCCCAGTTCATTATCTCGATTCATTAGGAGTGTCGATGAAAGTATGATTGCAATCCACCTTGTGTGGCTAGACCAATCGGAAATTAAGCTTCTCGGAGAAAAACGGGCGGCGCTCGCCTATTGTCCATCGAGCAATATGTTCTTATCAGACGGAATATCCAATATTCCAGACCTTGTTGACGCAGGGTCCGCGTAACGCTTGGAAGCGACGGGGCTTGCAGCAATAATCGTATTAGTGTGTTTGAAGAGATGCGAATGTGTTCATTGCTTCAAAAAGTCTCAAAGCTAGATGGTACATGCATTACAGCTAATCAAGTGTTTGATATGGGTACAAAAACAGGGGCGGAGTTGTTGCAATTAAATACTGGTGATTTAAGAGCAGGAAAGCAAGCTGACTTTGTCTCCCTCGACCTCGATGACATGTCTTTATCACCTAAGCAGGAACTGTTTGCGAACGTTGTTTATTCGATGCAACCAACTGCAATTAAAGATGTGGTTGTAAATGGGAAAATGGTTGTTGCGTCGGGAGAATTGAAGACTGTGTCAGAGAAATCGATTGTGCATAAGGTAGATTCATTATTTGAGAAGTGGCATGCGACAAAAGCATAGTTCAATATGACTGGTTAGCGGGAGGCTGCCAGTCTTTTTTTTATGTAAGTGAGAAAGTGAGTTAGATACGAAAAAGCCTCACTAGCTAGCAATGGGGCATTCCAAAATTAAAACCCTTCAAATTCTGCCGGGCTTTAGTTGTTAATGCGGCCAACGGTTGAGTTCGGTGGGGTACAGGCCCATTCTTATTACCCCCACCAACAATTTAAGAGGTGCGTAATCATGTTTACTCGCCAATGGAAGAGAAAACGCGTGAGGAAAACAAAGGACGGTTTGTCATTGGAAGTATTGAGCAAGTAGAAGCTCGCTTAGGAAATTAGCAGAAGAAGCAATGGTTGATGAGATTATGATTTTGAATATGTTAACGGAAAAAGAAAGTCGCCACCATTCATATGAACTGCTTGCAAACGCGTTTGATTTATAAGGAAGTAAGTCACTAACCGTTAGGGGAGTGACTTTTTCTTAATAAACGAGTTCACTTAAACATAAGAAAAAGAGAGGGCCTGCCCTCTCTATGCTATGATTTCTTTTCCTTTGCTTTGCGCTTCAAGAATTTCTCCCGTTGCTTCTTCATGCCTTTTACAACGTAGCCACCTTTAAAGCTTCGTGGTTCAAAGGAAACAACAAAAGCGTTCGGTTCATATTTAGCGATAATTTTCATAAACTCATTTTCGCGATCTCTTCGGGCGGTGCAGTCGAGTCGGTAGCGGAGGGAGTCAATGCCTTCTACCGCAACCACGGATACGCTGAATCCTACTTCCCGCAGGCGATTAATGAGCGTTTTGTTGTTTTCTAATGTGTTCACTTGCAAGGATACATAACCAATTGCCAATCGTTCTTCAATGAGAGCACCGAGGTACATCCCAACACCAAAACCGATTGCATAAGCGGCCATGCTCCAGTAGTTGCTTAAGTCACTAAAAACGATTCCAAGTGCAACTACATGAACGCCGCCTTCTAACGTCGCAAATAGTGCCGACTTTTCTTTCTCACCTTTTACCATCATAAGCGTACGTAACACAACTAAGGGCACGTATAATAGTTGTGCGCCTAGTATGAGTAATGGTTGTAAAAGCATTGTATTTCACCCTCTCCACTTAAAGATTAAATGCAAAGTTTAACAGGTTTTTATAAGATTGGAAGGGGAAAAGGGAAATTCAACAAATTTGATAACCGAATTGATAATAGATCACATTATGGAAAAGGAAAAACTCGATGCATGTAAACAGATCCTTGAGCGTATAAACGTGTCAAAACGTAGGTTAGTAACATTTGAAAGTGAATAGTCTCTCTTTAGTTCGACAAAACGTGATTGATTATTTCCGGGGCAATAAAAACAATGACAACTAGTGTCGACTATAATTCCTTTACATTAATGTTACAAACGTACAAATTGTAGGTATCTTATTGAGGGGGAAATGCTTTAAAAAGCTGCATGCGTGCATGCAGCTTTCATTTAGTTAGGAATAGGTTTCGTTCCGTTCCTTTTTTAATAACCATGTGCCTCTTTGTTTCTTGCGTTTGACAATATAGCCTCCCTGGAAATTTCGCGGTTCGAAGGAAACAACAAATGCATCTGAATCATAGGCATTAATAATGCGAATAAACTCGTGTTCCCGATCCCGCCTTGCGGTACAAGCTAGTTGATAACGCAGAGAGTGAATGCCCTCAACAGGTGTAGCACATACGCTGAAGCCGGATTTCCGCAGTTCTTCTAGAAGTGGCTTGTGTTGAACCGTCGTATTGACTTGAATCGAGACGTAGCCAATTGCTAATTTTTCTTCCACAACCGCTCCAATGTACATGCCTAATCCAAAGCCAATTGCATAAGCAGCCATATTCCAATAATTAGATAAATCACTGAAGACGATTCCAAGTGCTATAACATGAACGCCCCCTTCAAACGTAGCAAATAAAGCTGATTTTTCTTTTTCTCCTTTTACCATCATAAGGGTACGCAAGACAACTAATGGGACGTAAAGAAGTTGGGCTCCTAGAATAAGTAGTGGTTGCATAAGCATTGAGTCACTCCATTTACATAAAGTTAAGCTTTCTTACGGTTCCCAATCAATGGGATTTTATGTGGATAATGGAATGTGATTAAAAAAAGAGAGCCTTTAATGGAAACTAGAAGCAGTGATTTTATGTCTGTTTAAGATGGACTGTTTTTCTTGTTTGTCTTCGTAATCAATCCAAAATAATACAATGATTCCTCCCCAGCTGATTTTATTTATTGAACAAATGCCCATATATATACAATCGGAACAAAAATTAAAAACCCTTGCCTGTTCGTAAGGCGAAGGGTAGGAGCCATATTAGAATTCTTCGTATTCTGTTGGATTTTGATTATCAATGCGACCATTCGGTTTAGTGAGCTGATTGATTTTCTCCATATCACCATCAGTTAAGAAAAATCATAGACGGATAGATTTTCAAGTTGTCTTTCTGAGGCTGATGATTTGACGAGGGGCAGAGTACCGAGTTGCAACTGCCAGCGCATAATGATTTGCGGAATCGATTTTCCGTATGTTTCAGCAATCGAAGCGAGGCTGTTATCAGAAAAGGCGCTATCGGAACGGGCACGACCAAACGGACTCCAGGCTTCAGTAACAATACCTAGTTTGGCATTATAGTCTCTTTGGTCTTCTTGTGAGAAATATGGGTGTAGTTCAATCTGGTTTATGCATGGCGTGACCCCTGTTTCATTAATAATACGGTCGAGGTGTTCTGGCATGAAGTTGCTGACACCGATGGAACGGACTAGACCCCATTTCTGTGCTTCAATTAGCGCATGCCATGCCTCAACAAACAAATCTTGTTTAGGGTTTGGCCAATGAATGAGATAAACATCATAATAGTCAAGTCCAGCACGCATCAATGATTCTTGAATCGTCTCGATTGTTTTCCCGTAAGCATGGTGACGACCTGGTAGCTTCGAAGTAATTCGCAATTGCTCTCGCGGAACGGAACTACGACGGACAGCAGTACCAACGGCTCCTTCATTTTCATAATTAAAAGCGGAGTCAATCAAACGATAACCAACATCAATGGCGCTTAAAATCGTGTTTGAGCCTTTGTTTCCTTTGAGGTGCGCTGTACCAAAACCAATTTCCGGGATTGTTGTCCCATCATTTAATGTTCTGTTTGGAACAAGATCTGTCAACTTGTTTCACTCCTCTCGATATTGCTTTATAGTCTAGCATTTCCTTAGGGGACGGTCTATTCAAATGCATAGAAAATTCGGTTAAATTGATATCATTAGTGATCTATTATCTCGTTTGTTCTTTGCATTGATTCGTAATACATTAATTATTTATTGATAATCGATATAAAATTATCGTATAATTATTATAGAGAATGAAACAGATGAGGTGTTAGTATGAAAAATGGGACGGTTATTTTTTTAAAAGGTGTGACGGTATTTATAGGTGTTGTTATTGCAATATGTTGTATTTGGCCTTTGCCGAATCTTGCGAGAGAAGCGGCGGAACTAAATCCAGAATTCGCATATTTGCGCATTCCGGTTTTGGCAGGTATTTATATGACAGCTGTTCCTTTTTACTTTGCCCTTTATCAAGCATTTCATTTATTGACGCTAATTGAGAAAGAATATGCGTTCTCAGAATGGGCAGTCAAAACGCTTGGAAATATTAAAGTGTGTGCGGGAGCAATTATTGGCCTCTATGCAATTGGCACGGCCGGACTGTTTATATTAAATGCGCTTCATCCAGGCATTGCTTTAATCGGTGGTGGGATTATGTTTACGACGTTAGTGATTTTCTTCTTTGCAGCTGTTCTACAAGAGTTGCTATCGAGTGCTTTGAAAATAAAATCAGAGAATGATTTAACGGTTTGAGGTGAAGTAGATGGCAATCATTATTCGGCTAGATGTCATGCTTGCAAAACGGAAAATGAGTATGACCGAGCTCTCAGAAAAGGTCGGAGTGACGATGGCAAACTTATCGATCTTAAAAAACGGAAAAGCGAAAGCAGTTCGATTCTCGACGCTTGCGGCGATTTGTGAAGTACTAGACTGCCAGCCTGGTGATCTGCTGGAATATGAACGGGACGAGGTAGAGTAAATGCTTTTTTCCTTTACAGGTATCGTCTTTGTTGGTCTCATCTGCTTGCTTGTCTTGTTATTATTTGCCATCCCGCTTATGGATCGTTTGGAAGGCAATAAGATCATTAAGCGTTTGCAAAAAGCACGATGGTTTCAGAAACCATGGTTTGCAGGATTTTTCCTTTTTAGTATGAATGCACTTCTGTTTGCCTTCGCTAGTCTCCTTTTGTACTTGCCCGCTTATTTTGCAGTGCCAACAAGTCCATTATTTATTATGGCGGCTGCAGTGATTGCCAGTTTGCTTTTATGGGCGTTTTCAAATCGGGGGTTTCAAGGTACGAAGAGTGAGCGGTTAAAAATGAGTTTTATTGGAAGCAGTTTTTATTTCTTTCTAACGATAGGGTTGGTTATATGGCTCTTAAATCCTCCACTTGCCAATCAAGGTGATGATTTGTTTATGCGTGATATTGGTTTAATGTTTGGCATACTGGTGGCGTTTGTTGCATTTTTAACAAGTTTACTCGTAACGACATTACAGAGAAAGAAGGGATGAGACAATCATGTATGTGCAAGGTGATGTGCCGATACGGTGTACGGGTATAGCGGTTGTACTACTTAAACAAGTGGCTAGTCAATACAAAGTATTGCTGTTAAAGCGAGCGTCACCAACGTTAAAAGGAATGTGGTGTTATTTTGGCGGTGGGATTGAAGGCAGTGAGACGGCGGTAGAAGCTGCATGGCGTGAAGTGAGAGAGGAGACAGGTATCACGGATTTGACCCTTTATACATCCAATACATTTGATCAGTTTTACAACCCGAGAGGAAATTTTATTTACATTGCGCCGGAATTTGTTGGTTATGTAGATGAGCGTGTAGAGGTAAGGCTAAACGAAGAACATAGCGCGTTTGAATGGCTTTCAATGAACGAAGCGGTAGCGAAAGCAACATTACCTGGAAACGAAGAAGTTCTGCGCTTTATTGAAAAGCATTTTATTATGAAAGCACCGCTTGAATGGTTGAGGGTATGAGTGTATCTGATGCAGCAACTATAAAAGCGGGGGATGTTTAACGGATGTTCCTACTAGTGGTCTTGTTGTTTATCTTCATTTTACTCTATATACTCTTCATAATAGATTACTTTCTTAATGACCGTTCGAAGAGGTCCAAAGCAATCATTATTGCCATTCCGTTGGCTATTGTTCTCGGGTTTGTAGGTTGGCAAGTCGCTTCAGCCAATCATTATTTTATTCGTTCTACTGACTTATCGGAACAAACCGTTGCAGGCTTGCGGTTAAATCAAATCATTTCTGATCATCAATTAAGTGAGATTGGTACATATCAAAAGAATGATCAACCAGATGGCTTCATTTATGATTTTGATGACTTATGGATAAAGACCGATACAGTTCAGCGCATCACATCGTTTTCTACGAGTTGGGGGTTGGAAGAGATAGAAGAAGGAGATTCAATTAACAAGGTGAAGACAATTTATGGAGACAACTACTATACATATAAGGAAATGTGTTTAGGCGAGGCTTATGTATTTGTAGACCGTGATGTTGACTGGGAAATGACGGTATGGACGCAGGATGAAAAGGTGCGCTATGTATGGGTATCGATAATGTAAGTTCGTTCACTGAAAAAGGCGGTAGAATATGAAAAAAGTATGAAGGAACGGTTAGCTCATCGTTGCAAAAGCGACATTGGTCGTAATCAAAGCAACAACAATTGAAGAGAGAAACCAGCGTTTTATGCTTGGATGATTCCAGAGTAAGGTATCGATGATTCCACATAAGATAAATACAATTATAAAAACGATACCAAATAGGATAAGAAAATACATATTCACACCTCCACTTTTCTTTTATCTTAATTCAGGAAATAAATGTAAACGAGACTAAGGCAATCCTTAGTCTCGTAGCTCCATTATTATCATTTAAGACACGGCTTTTAATCCAGTCACGCCAATTACAATAATAACGAGACTGATGACACGTCCTGCGTTTTGGACTCTCCAAAAAAGACCATGTTCACAAGTACAGCGGCAGCGTCCCGATACCAATCCAGACTGCATACGCAATGCTAATTTGCAAGTAGTTAAAGGATGCATAAAGAAACACAAATGAAGCACCAAACCCACCAAAAAAGAGCAAGGAATGGAGTAGAGTTTTATGTTGGCTAAACTTCTTTAAGCCAATGACTCCAACTAATTCAAATAAAGCGGCAATTACAACAAAAAACCAACCCATCTTAAGCAGCTCCCTTTTCAGTATTTGTTTGTTCGCCTTTATTGTCAGCGAGCTTTAACGTGATGACTCCAAGCACGAGAATCCCCATAAAGATCCCCTTAGCGATGCTAAACGCCCCTCCAAAGATGAAGATATCCATAAGCGCTGTACCTACTGTACCTGCAGCTGCGAAAATGGCGTAAACGGTTCCTGTTGGCAAAAACTCACACGCCTTAGCGAGAAAATAAAAGTCAACGATGATAATAGGGATAATAATCGCCCAGTGCCACCAGGTGGTAGCGACGTTAAAACCAAAAACCCAAAATAATTCAAACAGACATGTTAAAGCGACATAATACCAACCGTTGTTCATGTAAATCGATCTCCTTTTTTATATAATGAATGACAATCATTCATTTTCAACTCGTAAGAAGAGCAAGCGACCTAATTGCTTAGGAATCGCTTGCCCCTAATGCGTGGCGAATGAAAGTAAGCAGCTCTTGCTTGTGAGACAAGGCACTTTCTTCTTCATGATTGTTGTATAAATAGATTTGTTCTGCTGTTGATTCGATCGCACCAACCATAATGCGTGCAGTGTAAGTTGTTTGAATGGAAGAGCGAATTGTACCTACTTGTTTCGCTTGCTCAAGTAGCTGTTCGAGCCATTCGTACAAAGGGGAGTAAATCGATTCCCATTCCTTTATATGCTCGGTTTGTGTGAGTCCAGAATAAATAAGAATTGCTAATTCTCGATGATCATCGGTTGTTCCGAAAATGGACTCCACAACTTCATTTAGTTGCGTGCTAATTGAATCGCTTGTCACTTGTTCACGTAATTGATCCATAATCTTCGTGACAAATACTTCTGCAATACCAGGCATCACAGATAGTTTAGATGGAAAGTACAAGTAATAGGTTCCTTGAGCAATACCGGCTCGTTTGACAATGTCCGTGATGGTTGTCTTCTCAACCCCCTTTTCCTGAAAGGCGGAAATGGCTGCTTCAATGATTTTTTCTCGTTTATCCAAACTAAACACATCCTTTATAAAAAAAGTGACTGAATGTCATTCATTATTAATTTTATAATAGAAATGACGCTTTGTCAATTTCGACAAGGACATATAATTTTACAATATTTATTTACGCAAGTTACCTCGTGTACTATAATAACGTTAAATTGGAGGGTGTTACTGATTTGATCAGGCATAACTTCATGGTTTTGTTTTGAGGAGGTACAAGATGAACCTCATTAAGTCTTTTAATAATAATATTGCTCTAGTTGAAGACTCTTCTGGTACAGAGTGGGTGGTTCTTGGGAACGGCGTTGGTTTTGGCAAGGAAAAAGGTGATGCAATCGATGAAACCACGATTAAAAAGAAGTTCATTGCTGAATCGACACCCAATTCTCGTCAACCGTTTCTTGAAATGATTGAGCAAATACCCATTTCTATTTTTGAAGCTACCGCAGAGATGATTCGAACCGCAGAGTCTGTTATTGGCACAAAACTAAACCAGCATTTATTCTTAGCACTTGCTGATCATGTGAACTATGCAGTAAAGCGGGTAAGAGAAAACGGTGATTACCCTCATACGAACCGTTGGGAATTACAAAAGCTCTATCCGAAAGAGCATAAGGCTGCTATTGAAGCGATAAGAGTTGTCTATAATCTATTGGATATTATTCTTCCTAAAAGCGAAGAAACGTTTCTGACCTATCATTTTGTAAATGCCCAAGGTCCAAGTGCTCGTTTATCTGAAACGATGAAAATGACCGAAGCGATTAACCGTATTATTGAAATAATAGAATACCATTATGACATGCAATTAAATGAGGAATCGTTAAATTATTTACGGTTGCTTACTCATCTTCGTTATTTTCTACTTCGCCAATTACATGGAGAAACGTTAGATCAGAACGAAATGGATGAGGACCTTATTGATATGATAAAAGGGAAATATGCTCACGCTTATGAGTGTGCGGAAAAAATATCTCGCATTTTGAAAAAACATTACGACTGGGAACTAACGTTAAATGAGAAAGTGTATTTAACTCTTCATATATGGAGACTAATCACATAATGAATTTGGAGTGTTACTGTAAAAACAGGCATAACCCAAATGGCTAATAGGCGTCCATGATTCGTGGATGATCTATGTGCTATTTGGGTTTTTTATGGTCTTTTTTAATATAAATAGATGAAAAAAGGAGAGAGTACAAGATGATGAATTATATGCAAAGATTAGGTCGGTCATTGATGCTGCCAGTGGCAGTCCTTCCTGCCGCCGCCATTTTGCTTGGTGTAGGGGCATGGATTGCGCAGTTCTCTTGGGGAGAAGATAGTGTCGTTTCGGCATTTATGAGCGCTGCTGGGGGATCAATTATTGATAATATGGGTGTGCTTTTTGCACTTGGTGTGGCCCTTGGATTATCAAAGGATAAAGATGGTTCAGCCGCATTGAGTGGGTTGGTTGCATTTCTAGTTATCACAACAGTATTATCTTCGGAAACGGTTGCTGAACTTACACATACAAATATTGATGCAGTAAACCCTGCTTTTGAGGTCATTCAAAATCAATTTATTGGGATTTTATCCGGTGTGATTGCTTCAATTATGTACAACCGCTTTAGTCATGTACAATTACCTGCTGCCCTTGCTTTTTTTAGTGGGAAAAGACTTGTGCCGATCGTAACCGCGGCGACGATGCTTTTTCTATCAGCGGTGTTATTTTTTATCTGGCCGTTTATCTACAATGCACTTGTGACATTTGGGACGTGGATTAGCCAACTTGACTTTATCGGCGCAGGACTATATGGCTTCTTTAATCGACTGCTCATTCCTACAGGTCTCCATCATGCATTAAACTCCGTATTTTGGTTTGACGTCGCAGGTATTAATGATATTGGTAACTATTGGGATGGGAAGGGCGAACTGGCATAACAGGACGTTACCAAGCTGGATTCTTTCCTATTATGATGTTTGGTGTTCCTGCTGCAGCCCTTGCGATGTATCACACGGCTCACGCAAGTAAAAAGAAACAAATTGGTTCGCTTATGCTTGCTGCTGGTTTCGCTGCTTTTTTAACTGGAGTTACGGAACCACTTGAATTTGCATTTATGTTTGTTGCTCCATTTCTTTTTGTTGTTCATGCTGCCTTAACGGGTTTATCGTTAGCGGTTGCTGCCTTTTTCCAATGGACGGCAGGTTTCTCGTTTAGTGCAGGGTTATTAGATTTCTTTTTAAGCTTTCCTCTTGAATGGCAAACCAACCTTATATGCTGCTTATTCAAGGTCTTGTTTTTGGAGCTATTTACTATTTCTTATTCCGCTTCTTAATTCTGAAGTTCAACCTGACAACTCCTGGTCGTGAACCTGAAGGTGAAAGTCTAGATATGTCTGATGCATCTGAAGATGGTTTTACTGGTGGCGATAACAAATTAGCGAAAATGGCTGCAACGATTTATGAAGGTTTAGGTGGGGACGACAATGTTCTTTCCGTTGATAATTGTGTCACACGTCTTCGACTTGAAGTGAAGGATATGGAACAAGTCAATCAAGCGAAAATCAAGAGCACAGGAATTCCGGGAATAAATATCGTTTCAGATCATAACATCCAAGTTGTTGTTGGAACTCAAGTTCAGTTTGTTGCCGATGAGATTGAAAAGCTTCGTAAAAGAAAGTAATTATGAGGTTATTATTAAGAAGACTGTCGTTAGAGACAGTCTTTCTCTTTTTTTCATGTGGATTGTCTAAATGTTGCTGATCACTCTTAAGAGGCAGAAGGAAAGACTTTTTTTTGTTGAGGTTTTATGTTATTTAAAATGGGGGTATGACATAATCGAAATATCCGGCCAACTGTATATTCCCCTCAAGAAACGCAGTGTGAGAGAAACAAACAATAGTAAATAGGATGAGTGAGCAAGGTAGCATGTTGATATCCTTTAACAAGAGACACCATGGTGATTTATATGGGTATTATTTATTTGTTAGGGTTGTGTTTGGTTTTCCATATGTTACGGTCCTTTGGGGTTTCAGTTGTTTTATTTCGCATTGCCACTGATAAATATGGCGGAATGAAAGGGCGTTTTATTTTCCTTTTAGAATGGATTGGAATAGCTGTGATGCTGGCTATTCTTGTCAACATTCCCTATATGTTTTAAAGTGGCCATTTATACAAATCATCGATGGTGTGTAAGTGTTTAATCGTTCATACGTGAACAGGTGCTAGTAAAGTAAAGCATTGCTTAATTGCAAGACATTATGAAATAAAGAAAGGGGGACTTCTCAATGAGTACACCTATATGAAAGCATAACAGCAATTGAGCCGATGGGCAGCCCTTTCTCTGGCAATGAGCGAATTCTTGGCTCTTCGCAAGGGTTTACGATTAAACATACAGGTCCAAAAGGGGAAGTGAAGATCTCACCCGAGCGTATGGAGGAATTTAAACTTGAGTTGATAAAGCGAGCACCTCAGGTTAAGATCCGTACGGGTGGAGAAAACAGAAACGAGCGATAGAGCGAGAAAAAGAAGGGTAGAAATGACTCCCCTTCTTTTTATGCATAGATGGTGTACTTTCTTTTCGTCATAAAACTCGCTCTGCGAATTCAATCGATTTTGGTTGTTTGCCAAATGATTTAGCCTTCCAAGTATCTTCGATGTAGATATCTGCAAGATCAGCATATTTTCCACCATATTTTTGGGCCCATTCCAGTGCAACAATGCTTTCGTATACGTACGCTAGTTTTTGCATGAGTGGTTTTGCTTCTACCTGTTGTATCAGCGCGTCAGCGTTAGCGTATTCATGTAGTTGGTGAGCGACAAGTGTTAGTTGTTCACGAACAATTGAAACGGCTTCTCCTGATTTCAATGAATCTAATTTAGACTCCATTGCCTCAATGAAAAGCTCATGTGCCGAGAATTTGTTTACAAGTCTGATCAATTCTTGTCCGAGCACATTCGCTGTGCCTTCCCAAACGGTGAGAACTTGAGCATCTCTTAAGAGTCTTGGTGTCACAAAATCCTCAATATACCCATTCCCTCCATGCATTTCGATCGCTTCGTGGCTGAAGTGAATAGCCATCTCGGCTGATTCTTTTTTCAAAATCGCAATATAAAGACGATGGAGAATAACTTCGTTACTGGATGCTTCTCCGGCTGCCACTTTGTCATACAAGTGAATGAGGTCAAATACAGCCGCCACCTCAACTTCTAGTTTTGCCTTTAATCCAGCGAGCGTCTGCCGGATCATTGGCAACCGTAGCAAGCTTTGCCCATATGCGTGGCGCGCTTCGGCATATTGTCGCGCTTCCTGATAAGCCCGCTTCATAATTCCAATTGAGGCAACCGCATTGCATATTCTCGATAAATTCAGTGCTTCCATCATGTAATAGAAGCCTCTTGTTTCATCGCCGACGACATAGGCAACTGCACCATCAAATTCCACTTCTCCAGATGGGACGGATCGTACACCTAGCTTATCTTTAAGCCGTCTAATCCGAAGATTGTTTGGCTTGCCGTCTTCGCTATTCCAAGGAACAGCAAACAATGTTAACCCTTCGTTCCCTTTGGCGCTCCCTCACGTCGAGCCAATACCATCGCAACTCCGCACCTGCCAGCATTGGAAGCAAAGTATTTCTCACCATAAAGTCGGTAATGGCCAGCTTCTTGAACAGCGGTTACCACATTTGCTCCAACATCGGAGCCACCTTGCCTCTCTGTTAGGAAAGTTGCTCCTTCGAATAAATCTGTTTCTCCTGTTGCACATACATGGGGCATAAATCGTTTTTTGATTTCTTCATTCGCATAATGATCCAACAGGTAAGCAGTTGCCATCGTTAGTGTGACAGGGCAATAAAATCCTGGATCAGTCTGTGAAACAAGGTATCCTAATGAAAAGCTATATAAATAGTTTCCTTTTTCATTTAACTCTGGTATTTGCTTATGCACATAGCCAACCATTCCAGTTCTGTACGATTCTGCGACTGTTTTCTCATATCCGCTATTTACCCAAACTTCTGATACTTCTTCTCCATATTTATCATATCTTTTTAGTACGGGCTGGCCGTCACGGTCTGTATACTTAGCCCGTTTATCAATTTCATTGGCGCATTTTTGACCATAGGATGTTAAACGCTCTACTGCATAATGATAGAAATTATCGGGGAGCTTTTCTTTCAGGATAGTGAGCAGCGTTTCATCTCCAATGAAGAAGTTCATTGAATATTCGCTTTTATGAATTGGTTCCTTTAGTACGTTCATGACAGGTTCACCCTTTCTTTTAAGGCGCGTTTTAAGATTTTTCCTGATGCATTTCGCGGTAACATATCTACTTGTTCAAATACTCGTGGAATTTTATATTTCGCAAGGTGCAGGCTTAAATAATTGGTTAAATCCTCCGTTACCACTTTTTCTGATGCGGCAAAAAAAGCGGTAACGGTCTCTCCCCACTCTTGATGGGGCACTCCTACTACTGCTGCTTCTTGAATGCCATCGTACTGTACAAGTAAGTCTTCAATTTCTTTTGGATAAATATTGGCGCCACCAGAAATAATGACATCTCGTTTGCGATCAACAACCCAAAGGTAACCTTCCTCATCACGTCTTGCTAAATCGCCGGTTTTCAACCATTTTCCGAAAAAAGCATCTTTTGTCAGTTCGTCTTTTTTATAATAGCCAACCATGTTGCCCTCTCCTAAAAGAACGATTTCCCCAATTTCTCCTGTTGGCACATCTTCGCCAGCGTCATCGACTACACGAAGTTCTGTATGAAGTGGAGCCGTTTGCCAATGCTCCCAGTCTTCTCCCGTGTTCTTCAGGTAAAAGAATCGAGCCACTTGGTCCTGCTTCAGTCAAACCATAGACGCACGTCAGACGGTCGGTTTGAAATTGCTTAGAAATAAAGTCGATTTGTTCTTTCGCGAGTGGTGCGCCGCCATATACCCACCATTTCATTGATGAAAGGTCAAATTCTTTCAAGGTCGGATGGGATGCGGTTAATAAATAGGCTACTGGTGCGCCAAAGAAATGTGTTGTTTTATGAATAGAAACCGCTTTCAAAAGTTGTTCTGGTGAAAACGTTGGTGTTAAAACTAGTGACGAGCCAGTACTGATACCAGCCATTAAGAACAGATGAAGTGGTGCGGAATGGGTGAGGGGCATCATGATGAGCATCTTGCTTTCTGGTTTTACTTCCAATTCCACTGCAATCATGTGAGCGACTGTTAAGATATTACGGTAGCTGAACAGGACTCCTTTTGGCTCGCCTGTTGTGCCTGATGTATATAAAATTGTGCTAAGGTCATCTTCAGTTGCGAAACAATCAATTTCTTCTTCAGTAGAACCTGCAATTAACACCTCAAAACTCTTCCAGTCAGCAACAGAATTGCCTGTCTTTAGTTTCAAATCGACGTTTGAAATCGATTGAACAGCAGAGAAGATCATGTCATGTGCAATTAAGCATTTTGCCTCAGCATGATTGACGACAAACTGAACTTCATCCAGTGTGAACTTCGCATTAACTGGAACAACAATTGCGCCTATTCTTTGGATGGCAAAGTAGCTGATAACAAACTCAGGTGTATTGGGCATAAATAAGCAGACTCGATCACCTTGATGCACTCCCGCATCGTTTAATGTATGGGCGAGACGATTTACCTGGTGTTCCAATTGTTCATAGGTGTAGTCACCTTGAGGACTAATAATGGCCTTCGTAGTCGAATATTTCCGGGCATTACGACTGAGCAATTGAGAACTATTCATCGCGATCCCTCTCTTCTGTTATTTGTTGTAGTTTTTTAGCAAAACTTGCTCTCAATAAAAGGATTTCTTCCTTCATTTCTGTCAGCTCTTCTATTTTCATATCAATTTGTTTTAAGCGTTGATCTCCATAACGAATCGTTCGTTCTAACTGTGCAATGCCTGTGCGGTCTCGATCAAACAATAAAACCATCTCTTTGATCTCATCGAGAGAAAAGCCGTAACGTTTACCGCGGAAGATGAGCTTGAGCTTCGCGCATTCCTTTTTAGAATAAATTCGCTGATTTCCTTCTGTCCGCTCAGATGAAATCAATCCAAGTTCTTCGTAATAACGAATGGTTCTCGTTGTCACATCAAAATCTACAGCAACCTTGCTAATGGTCTTCAGCTGACATCACCCCCTGTTATCGTTTAAGTATACAATTTACGTTAACGTTAACTTCAATCGGAAAATTAATATTTGGCTATTTATTTTTATATATGATACTTTTCAGCACATATCTAAGCCAAGAGCGTCTGCAATCGAATTTAATTAAATGGGTATGATATAGTGAACATAAAAAGAGAGAATAATGGAGTGGTTGAGATGAATTCGTTGATTGCAATTGATTTGGATGGCACGCTTTTAGCTGATGATGGAACGATTAGTGCACGGAATGCTCAAGCGATTCGTAAAGCTCAAGAAGGCGGAAGCGTTGTTTCGATTTGTTCAGGACGTTCTTTACATGATACAAAAGCGATTCTTGAAGAAGCGAAATTGGAATGTCCAATGATAACAGGGAATGGTGCCATTACATTTCATGATGGAGAACAAATTCAAGCATTATCAATGGAATCTGCTTTATTGGAAGAGTTATTGCCACAGCTTGAATCAGAGAACTATTACTATGAATTGTATACAAATGATGGTGTGTATTTATTTGAACGAGGCAAAGGGATGCTTGAGCGTGAAATTGAGGAGAAGGCTGGAAGCGACAAAAGCTTCTCAACTGATTGGGGTATCCATGAAATGAACATTCAGTTTGAGCAGAAAGGGACGCGTCACATTACGGATTATCGCGATTTTGATCTCTCTAGCTTGGCATTTATAAGGTTTTTGTTTTCTCGTTTCACCGGGAAAAGTTAGATGCGCTAGAAGAACGACTATCTAGTCGTGATGACCTCTCGCTTACAACTTCAGGTAAAACAAAGCTTGAGATTGCCCATAAGGATACGAGCAAAGGGAATGCGCTCTCCATATTTGCGGAAGTACTTGGTGTTCCAATGAAGAATACCGTTGCAATCGGAGACAATTTAAATGATTTATCGATGTTTGCTGTGGCGGGTATGGGCATCGCAATGGGGAATGCCGAAGAGGAAGTAAAAGAAGCGAGTACACACATTACAAAACGATATAATGAAGACGGTGTGGCATATGCGATTGAGGAGTTTGTATTAGATTGATACCGTAAAGGAACGGGGGGTGCTTAAAATTAGAGCGCACCCTTTTTTGATGTATCATGATTTGTTAATTGATTATTCCGTCTATAGTTGTGTTTTAGCAACCTCTTCATATATGCTGATAAAAAGGTTTTTTGAAAGGGGAAGCGCTATGAAAGAAGCCGAGTTACATGATCTCTGGTCAATAAACGAGTCGTTTGCTCGTGCCCGTGATTTTTCCGCCGTGTTAGATGCACTGGCAACAGCTGTGCCAAGCTCATTCCTCGCGCTGATATGGTTATTCTCTATCTGTATGACGAAGAAAGAAAAGTGCTTCGCCTTGGGGCTGGTTTAGGAGTAGTAATTTCAAGCTTAAAACGAATCGCGTTTAAGCCAGGAGAGTCGATGACCGGTCAGGTTTTTGTCAGCAAACAGCCGGTTCTTTGTCTGGGAGAAAAAGATGTAAAAGAAAGAATGGCAAATATCTCAAGCGATAACTTGCGTTGGTATCGACAAGGAATGGCGGACAAGTCCATTAACAGTTCTTTCAGCGTGCCGCTGCTTAATGGAAGCCGATGTTTAGGTACGTTAGCAGTTAATCAGCATAAGGATGACGGTATTCCCTTCTCCAAAAAAGAAGTTAGGCTTGTGGCACAACTTGCTGTTCAAGGAGCGCTTGCGATTGATAATGTACGTCTTTTTGAACAGATGGCAGCGGCAACCCGTGAATTAAATGAAAGTTTGTTTATCCAAGATCGGTTTGCCCGAGTTTTAGCGGAAGGTGGCGGCTTTGAAAAAGTAATGACGGTTTTGCGTAGGTTACTTCCGAAAGAAAAAAAGGTTGAATTTTCGGAAGTGAAATCGCATAACAATTATACTTATCCAGTACTACAAGGAAATGAACCCATCGGCTGGCTTGTGTTTAATAAGAAAGCAACGGTAAAAGAACGTTACGTATTAGAAAAGGCGGCTGAAACCATTGCGATCATGTATCGGTACGAAATGAATCGCTGTGAAAGAAATTTGCGTATGAGAGAATCGTTATTTGAACGAGTGTTAAATGGATCGACAATCGAGGAAGCGGCACAGCTGTTTTCTGCACATCGGGACAAGTATGTGCGATGTCTTGTTTTTAAACGAAGCAAAAGCGAACTGGGTACTTTGTGCCAGAAAATTGAACAAATCGCTTGGAAAACTACTTCAGAAGTAACAGTGATGGTGTATCGTTCTCATTGGGTTGTTGTGATGAATGCATCAGAAGAACAACAAATCGATTCTTTTTCTAAAAGCTTGTACGAGTTACCATCGTTTTCTTCTTCAGTGACGATCGGGGTGAGCCGTTTTGTTCAGCTACATGAAGTGGCTGATGCATATCATGAGGCAGTTGGAGCATGGAAAGAGGGGATGGTTGCCGGTGATTCAATCGCATACTATGTGAAGCTCGGGTATAAGCGTCTTCTGAACCGTATTGATGCAAAAGACAAACAAGCCTTCATCCAAGATCATCTTGGACCGCTGTTCTCAATGGAACCCGTCTATAAAGAAACGTTAAAGGCGTTAATCGCATCAAATCGCAATCGGCAACAAACGGCGGATTCCTTATATATTCATTCGAACACACTTTACCAGCGTGTGAAAAGAATTGAGCAGGAATTAGGTGTCTCATTTACTGAAGAAGCGGCTTGGATGAACATCGTCATCGCGATTGATCTGAACGATAATTAAATAACCCTTTTCTTTTCCATAGGGACATCCACATGATTAAGCAACAAATTATGTGGGTGTCCCTATTTCCTTTCATTCGTCAGAAAATTATAATGACGACAATGTACGACAAAGAAAGGTGGGAACATTAATGGAAACGTATGGGAACTTTATCAATGGAGGTTGGGTGCATTCAGAATCAGGAGAAACATTTGAAAGCACCAATCCAGCAAAGATAGACGAGGTGCTCGGAATATTCCAAAGCTCGTCTGTTACTGATACACGGTTGGCAGTACAAAGTGCAGTTGATGCATTTCCAAACTGGAGTCGGCAATCGGCTATTCACCGAGGGGACATATTATATCGGCTCATTCCGATGTTAGAAGAAGAGAAGGAACGATTGGCGACGCTCATTGTAAAAGAAGTAGGAAAAACGATTGTGGCGGCGAGAAAAGAAGTCGATGCAACAGTACAAGCATTAAAACATTTTAGTGGGGCTGCGAGCCGGATTGCTGGTGAGACTGTTCCAGCGAATGATCCTGATACATTCACGTACACAATTAAAGAACCATTAGGCGCAGTGGGCGTCATTACTCCGTTTAATTTTCCTTTAGGGATTGGTGTATATAAAATTGCTCCCGCCATCATTGCTGGAAATACCGTTGTGTATAAGCCACCGAATGATACAGCTCTTATCGCTACTGAACTAGTAAAGCTTTTTGTTCAGGCCGGTATACCAAAAGGCGTCTTAAACATGGTGACCGGAGCTGGCGAAGTTGTCGGGCGTGAAATGGGGGAAAACAAGTATTTGAAAGCGGTTTCGTTCACTGGATCATCCCATGTCGGTCTCCAGCTTGGACGATCGGTAACAGCGAGAGGGGGAAAGATGCAAGCGGAAATGGGTGGGAAAAATGCGACGCTTATCCTCGAAGATGCAGATTTAGAAGCGGCAATAACAGGTGTTGTGATTAGTGGCATGTATAACAATGGTCAAAGCTGTACAGGGACAAGCCGGTTAATTGTCCCGCGCTCAATTGCGAGAGAGGTCATTGATCGACTTGTGGAAAAAGCAAATGCTATTACGGTCGCGGACGGATTTTCGGCAGGCGCTGAAAACGGGGCCATCGCAAATGAAAAACAATTGAAGGCGTATTTGCATTATATCGAGAGTGCAAAACAAGCTGGCGCTACGATTGAGTGTGGTGGGAATCAGCTGTTAGATAACGGCAAAGACAAAGGCTACTTCGTTGCCCCAACTGTCATTAGCGGGGTGACAACGGAAATGGCTGTTGCGCAAGAAGAAATCTTTGGCCCAGTTGTTGCTGTAATTGAAGTTGATTCTTATGATGAAGCAATAGCGATTGCAAATGATACAGACTTTGGTTTGTCTTCGGCTATCTTTACAAAGGACTTGCATAAAGCACATGACTTTGTCCGTCGAATTCAAACAGGTGTTACTCATGTTAATGTTCCTTCAAATCATTATGAAAACCAATTGCCTTTTGGGGGTAAGAAGAATTCGAGTATTGGACCACGGGAACAAGGAAGCGCAGCGCTCGACTTCTGGCTTGAGACAAAGGCAGTTTATTTAAAATCATAGGAGGTTTAAAGGATGATGAATGTCGGTGTAATTGGCTGTGGCGCTATGGGTAAAGGGATGGCGCGCAATCTTTTAAAAGCAGGATATTCTGTCTATGTGTGTGATGAACAATCTGTATATCGGCAAGAGCTCGAGCTCGCAGGTGCGGTGTTTATGCAAAATGCCAAATTGTTTGCAGAAAAAGTGGACCATCTTCTGCTTTCCTTGCCATCACCAACGATCCTGCAAGAGGTTTTGTTTGGTGATAGTGGTGTGCTAAACCAGGTTCGTTCAGGCAGCGCCATTTTTGATATGGGAACGACTGACGTAAAAATGACCAGGCGTATTCACGCTCTATCAGCTGCCAAAGGCATTCGCTATCTGGATTGTCCTGTAAGTGGAGGTCCTGCTGGAGCTGATGCAGGTACGCTGACCATTATGGTTGGTGGAAACGAAGTTGATTTCCTCACTGAGAAGCCAATTTTCCATGTGATTGGCGAGAATGTGATATACGTTGGCTCGTCTGGAGCAGGGCAAACAGTTAAGTTATGCAACAACATGATTGTTGCGGGCATTACATCCCTTTTAAGTGAAACGATGATCGCTGCAGAGCAAGAAGGTGTCGCTCCGCAAGTATTGTTCGATATTATCCAACAAAGCTCTGGGCACAACCGAGTTGTTGATGTATTCGGCAGCAACCTGCTGGAAAAATCATTTGATCAAGTCTTGTTTTATTTAGGGCACATGGCAAAAGATCTTGAGCTTTATATGGATATGTCACGAGAACAACAAACACCACAACCAACCGCATCGATCGTAAACCAGCTTTACAGAGCGGCATTGCAACAAAAGAAAGGCAAGCTTGATTCAACCGCTGTTTATTCCGTGATTTCCAATAAAGGAGAGTGAGGGAAATGGGTGAGACGATGAAGCTTGTAAAGGACTGGAGGTTGCATCTCCTTGTTCTCGGTCTAGTTATCGTGACAGAACGGATTGGAGTCATTCAAATACCGGTCGGACCTGGGGTCATCATGTTGCTGCCGATGCTTTTTGCAATCTTGTTTGGTTTGGTGCTTTATTTCACACCGCTCGTCAAAGAAAAGCAATCGAAACATGCGGAGCCTGTTATTACAATTAGTGTCGCCTTGCTTATCGCTAAAATTGGTGTCACGATCGGTCCCGGCCTTCAGGATGTCATTGCTGCCGGTCCGGCGTTATTGCTGCAAGAGATAGGCAACTTTGGCACGATTTTTCTCGCACTACCTGTTGCGGTTCTATTGCTTGGTATGAAGCGTGAGGCAATTGGGATGACCCATTCCATTGGAAGAGAACCGAACCTGGGACTGATTTATGACAAGTTCGGGTTTGATTCACCAGAAGGAAAAGGGGTTACGACAGTATATGTATTCGGTACAGTTTTTGGCGCGTTGTTTTACGGGCTGGTCGCCGGCTTCCTTGCAACGTTCACACCGCTCCATCCTCTCTCGCTTGCGATGGCAGCTGGAGTAGGGAGTGGTAGCATGATGGCGGCCGCTACCGGCTCGCTCATTGCATCTTATCCTGAGCTTGAGACGCAAATAATTGCTTTTGCTGGGGCGAGCAACTTGCTCACCTACTCAACTGGTCTGTTTGTCAGCATCTTTATTGCACTTCCAATTACAGAAAAATTATATCGTGTTTTTGCTAAGTGGAGAGGGGGAGAAGATCGATGAAAAACATCCAAGAATACTTTCTATTAATGGTGATTATTGGTACTGTCGCCTATATCGGAAACTGGACTGGCTACGGTGTCCTCTCACTTGAAGCTGCATATGGAATTGCAATCTTAGTTTTTGTCGCTGTCGCTGGCCAAGCAATCAGTAAGCTTATTCCAATTAATATCCCTAGTGTTGTTTACGTAATTGCTATTGGAATCGTCGCGTCTCTCCCACAAACACCTTGGGGCAGCTACGTCATTACGTATACAAATGAAATTCAATTGCTCGCTATCGCTACTCCAATCCTCGCGTACGCGGGTATTGCCATAGGCCGTTCCTGGACTGATTTTGTGAGTATGGGTTGGCGCGCGATGATCGTTTCTGTCTGTGTTTTGTTTGGTACACTCATTGGATCAGCCATTATTGCAGAGTTTGTTTTACGGTTTCAAGGAATTATCTAAACACATCCGCCCGACTGGGTAATGTTAATACTGATTAAAATGGCCAATTCATTATATGCGGAATTAACAAAGCTCTGCTATTCAGCAGGGCTTTTAGGTTTTCCTATGTATACTTCTAAACCAGGAGTGTGGACCGGTATAGAAACGAAATAACGTTTACACTATTCATTTCTCGCTTGTTTTATCAATAAGATAAGCCATTGAATACAAATCGTTTTCTGTTGGTGGCAACTGAAAAAAAGGTCTATTAATGAATGGTATAGTAGTTTATAAGATAATGATACCGTTGAAGAGCACTAATATTCCTGTACAATGTGATGTTCGG
>BAXC01000007.1 GCA_001310375.1 Bacillus sp. JCM 19041
CATCACTTTAACGGAGAGACCATATGGGTTTACGAAGTTTTGAATATCATCCCAAGTTGCACCGCTTTGTACTGTAATCACTTTTTCTTTCGTATCTAACGACAGAATCGAGTTGTAGCTGGTCATATCAAGTAGAATTCCATCTTCGTAATAAGTATGTCCCCCCCATGCTATGCTGTTTGCCTGCAATTGAAACAGGCACCCCGAATTCATTGGCGTCTTTTACTGTTTCTATAATAGATGCTTCAGTCTCTCCAGTAATAATTTCTCTTACGTATATCGGTTCTAGACCACTTACATCGGAAACAAGCAGTGGATCAATAGGTTCCTCATAACGGTAGATAACTAGAATACAACTACTTAATAGAACGATAAAAGCTAACAGAAATGATCTTCTTCGCACCATCAATGACCACCGACCATTTTTTTCTATTTATTTTAACATGTTATACTGCTTTGTAGTAAAAGGGGAGGAATACGAATGACGATGATTTTTGATTTGCATACCCATCATGATCGGTGTGGTCATGCAATAGGGTCAATTGAACACTATATTCAATCTGCAATTGAAAAAGGGTTGGCTTATATTGGGGTCTCAGATCATACACCTTTTTTTCATGCTCAAGAAGACCAACTGTACCCACATATCGCAATGCCTAAAAGCGAGCTTGAACATTATGTTGCTGAAGTACTTGCACTAAAGCATAAATATGCCAATCAAATTAACGTACTCTTAGGTATTGAGAGTGACTTCTTTGAAGTACATCAAGAATGTTATAAATATGAGTTATCTAAGTATCCGTTTGATATATTATTGGCTCTGTCCATTATGTGAACGGAGTAAATATTTTTAAAAAAGACCAATGGCATGGTTCTTCTACTGCTGAACAGATTCAGCTAAAAGAAAGGTACTATCAGTTGATACAAGCATCTGCTAAAAGCGGGATGTTCCAAATACTAGGGCATATTGATGCGATGAAAGGCTACTACCCCGAATTCTCGACTATTCAAACTCCCATTGTAGAAAAGACATTAAAAGTTATTGGTGAGCAAAATGTGGCTATTGAAGTAAATACTTCAGGAAAGACAAAGGATTGTGGAGGGTGGTACCCTTCAATTCAACTATTGGAATTTGCACAATTCTATGGTGTTGACATTTCGTTCGGGTCAGATGCACACCATCCTGAACGGGTGGCAGATGATTATAAAGAAGTCCAGGATGTATTAAAACAGATTGGGTTTAAAGAAATGGTCTATTATGTTGGGAAACAACGTCATGCCATGCCATTGGAATAAAAAGAAGAGCTCTTCTTTTTATTTATGTTGATACTAAGTACCGTGAACCAAGGTTAAAAAACCATAAGCAAAATCGTTTTGTTTATAAAATATAGGGCACTGGTTGAAGGATACAAGAAATAAATTTCTATACAAGGAAGAAAGACTAAATTAATTACATTAAATCCCATTTTATTGAGTTTATATACTCTACTAAAGTATGGGTTAATAGAATTATTTTTTTCGTAATTAAATTAAAAATGAAGAAGTTGGGAAATTTATAAGTTGTTTAAATAGTTTGCTTTTTGTTAAGTTATTTATCAAAAATGAGTCGTTTGGCTCACGCATATCTTTTTGTCAAAGAAGTTGTAACAATTAAAAGAAATATGTGTTATTTTCTGCATTTTCGCTATAATTCGGTTAAGCATGACAAAATAAGCAGGGAAGGGTGTTTTATTTGAAAAAAGCGCGTAGCCTAAACTGTTCCAAGGCGGTGTGTATAACTGCTTTATCACTTTGTATGGTTTCAAGCTCTTTTTCAGCTCCAATGCTAGTTGCTAAAGCTGAAACCGAAACAGGAGTTAAGCAGTTTTTACCAAATGATATCGACTTATCAAGCAGTGAAGATGTGTCAGTTATCGTCGAACTAGAAGAATTACCTTTAGAAGTTGCACTTGCTGCAGCTGAAGAAGAGGGTAAACCACTAGCCAAATCTGATGCGGAAACGAATGTAGAACAGTCACAAGAAGAATTCATGAGTACTCTTAATGGCATGTTTGACCAGCAACAAGTGCAGGAAGAAATATATACGATAGAACGAACATATACAACTATTTTTAATGGTGCTGCAATTACGCTACCAGCTAATAAACTTGAGGAATTATTTGAACAAGAGAATGTAAAGGCGATTTATAATAATGAAATCGTAGAAGTGATTAAACCGGTAGATGAAAAGGGATTGGATGAACCTATTGAAGCGATGATGGCGGATAGCATGCCTTACCTTGGGATAACAGATTTACATATAGACGGATATACCGGGGAAGGAATTAAAATTGGTGTGATTGACACAGGTGTTGACTACAATCATCCAGATTTAATTAATGTATATAAAGGTGGGTACGACTTCGTTGATGACGATGATGATCCAATGGAAACGACTTATGAGGATTGGGTGGCTTCAGGGTTGCCAGAATTTAGTGCGAGTGGATCTTCGTATTACACGAGTCACGGAACACATGTATCGGGTACTACATCAGGTACAGGTGAGAATCAATCGGAATATGCAGTGACAGGAGTTGCTCCTGATTCGGATTTATATGCGTATCGAGTTTTAGGACCTTATGGATCAGGGTCTACAGCAGACGTTATTGCTGGAATTGAGCAATCCGTTATTGATGAGATGGACGTTATCAATTTATCACTTGGAAATAACAATAATGATCCAATTGCACCAACAGGCATTGCAACAAACAATGCTGTTTTGGCGGGTGTAACAGTTGTTACTTCAGCAGGAAATAATGGCAGAAGTGGATTAGCGACAATAGGTGCTCCCGGGTCTGCTGCTTTACCTATCTCTGTAGGTGCAAGCAACGTACCACTCGAAATTCCAGAGTTTGAAAGCAGTTATGAGCTTTCAGGACAACATTTCAATGGTGATTTACGTGTGATTGCTGAATCCTATGAAACTAGTTTAGAAGAGTTCAGCGGTGAAACGATGGAACTCGTTTATGCTGGGTTAGGTTCAGCAGGAGAATTTGCAGAAATTGATGTAGAAGGAAAAATAGCTTTTGTATCGCGTGGAGAACTTGCATTCGTCGATAAAATAGAGAATGCAAAAGAGAGTGGGGCAGCTGGAATTATTATTTTTAACAATCAACCAGGAACTGGGCATAACCCTCTTTATGCTGGTGCTTCACGCGCTTATGTACCGGCTTTTTCATTAACTTATGAACAAGGACAGCCTATCGCAGACCTAATAGAAGAAGGTGCAACGGTTACATTTGGCGATATGAATTCAATGGTCTCAACTGGCGATCTCTTAGCTGATTTCAGCTCAAGGGGACCAGTGAACTATACGGCAGCAATCAAACCAGAAGTAGTTGCACCAGGGGTTGATGTGTTTTCAGCAGTACCTAGTTATATTGCTGGGTCAGAATATACTGGGGATTATGAGTATTCATACCGTCGATCTTCTGGAACATCGATGTCGTCTCCTCATGTAGCTGGAGTTGCAGCGCTTATGTTACAAGCTAATTCATCGTTAACGCCAGCTGATATAAAAACAAGACTTATGAATACAGCAGTTCCTCTGACAGAAGAGTATAATGTGTTTGAAGTTGGGGCAGGGAGAATAGATCCAGTAGCGGCAATTGAATCTACAATGATGATCCAATCAACAATGGACGGTTTACATGTTGAAGATAGTTTATTGTCTCTTATTCCAGATAAGACTGGAGCCTTAAGCTATGGTTTTGTTAGTACGAAACCAGGCAATATTCGGGAGCGGCATAGTATGCGTTTAACGAATACTGGAACAGAATCAAAAACATTTAACGTTCATGTTTCATTCCAATCGGTTAACGGTACATTGCCTGCGGGGGCTAATGGTATGGTATTACAAACAAATTCCTCCGTAACCGTACCAGCAGGAGAAACTGTTTCTAATAATGCATTTTTAGTTTCGCCAAAAACAACACAGGAAGGTTTGTATGGCGGCTATATCATTTATACAAATCAAGATGACTCATCGGAAGTATATCGAATTCCGTTTGGAACATATGTCTCTTCAGAAGCTGTTGCTGAACTACCAATCGGCAATCCAATGATTGCTTCAAATAAAGCATCTTAATTGAAGAGGGGGATTTCCCCCTCTTTCATATAAAGGTTGATTGATTTATGTTAAAGAAACTATTGGCATTAGGTAAGTTAATTCTTACTGGTGTTTTCTCTTTCATATTCTTTTTTTTCTTGCTTTTTGTTATTCAAGGTGATTGGCAGGAGGGACGCGGACCCGAGATTTTTGGTTGGACTTCTTTTACCATTTTATCAAATAGCATGGAACCAACTTTTAGTGCGGGGGACGTTGTCATTATGCAACCGAAGAAAGTGATACAGGAAGAAGAAATTGTGACATTTATGACACCGTCACGTAAACTATACACCCATAGAATTATAGACTCTTATAAAGAAAACAACACAATGTATTATACAACTAAGGGCGATAATAACAATGTTGCGGACGAAGACGCAATTGTTTCTGAACAAATTGTTGGTACCCATGTATTTACCATACCTAAGTTAGGTTTTATCTCTGACTTTATAAGGCAGCCAGTTGGTTATGGACTGCTTATTATTGCACCAATTACGATGTATCTTGTGTTATCTGGTTATGAACTCATTCTTAAAAAACGCAGGGAGGCGTCTTAGTATGAAAATGAAATCAATGAAAGTTGCAATGATTGGTACAGCATTTGCAGGTGCACTAGCACTCACAATTGGGTCAAGCGGGTCTTTTGCTTGGTTCTCTGATTTAACATCGGCAAATGGGGAGATTACTGGTGGTACATTGGAAGTAAATAATGGGAATGATATTGACGGGAAAATTGTTGAAGCATCATCCTTTGCCCCATCCCAATTAATCTTTGGTGACTGGTTGACTGTTGAAAATACAGGCTCATTAGATGCTCATCTGCAAGCAACTTATGCTCACTCTGTTGATTTAGAAGTACCAATTGATTCTTACAAAGTTGGTTACATTGCGATTAAATATACAATTGAACCTGGTAGAGATATTTATGAAGACGCACAATATAAATTAGACCAGTTATTTAATGGCGTGACGAATGAAATTCAAGCCTTTTCTGCATCTCCATCAACGGAACGAAATGGTGTAGAAGTGGTGACAGCATTAATTGATGAAAAAACATATGCGGAAAATGCAGATGAATTTGTTCTTGGTGATGGCGCACTTCCAGGTAAAGATAATGAATTTTGGCAATTAGATGAAGGACAATACATTGACTTGAACTTTGGTGTTAAATTAGACGAGAACGCTGGCAACGAATATCAAGGGCAATATATGAAGCCACACTTGATGTGTTAGCGAAACAAACAGATAATGGTGCTGAATACGAATAAAAAACCGCTACCCTGGATTTTAATGACCAGGTAGTGGTCTTTTTAATATGAGACACTCTCTTCAAGGGTGAGACCAAGTTCGTGCAATCCATTTTAAAATGACTACTTCATATTGTTTTGCCGGTGCGACAAATCTAAATCTTCTGGTGCAGTAAAGGTAGCAACTGGAATGTTATTTAATTTCACCTACCGACAAGAGGCGCCCATACAAGCCATTCACTATATCTAAGAAACCATTAGGGTTATAATCAATTCGTAGCTTGGAAGTTAGAACCGTAACTGGGCGTACCATAAATAGCTCATTAATATCGATCTAATTGTACTGGCCATTTTTCTATCGTGTAAGCCATTTCCCAAAATGCATATTCGAGTTGACAACTTTTAATAAAATGGTCCTTCATTCGCTCTTTCTCTTGTTCTGAAGCGAGAATTGCTAGTTCGTCTAGACGAGTACAAAATTGTTTGGTTACACCCATTTCGCCACCAGATCGGTAAAATGTAATCCAATCATAAAAAGGATGGGTTTTATCCGGTTTGACTTTGTCATAGAGGTAATCACCTATTACTTGATAAGTCCACGGGCAAGGCAATAATACCGCGAGAATTTCAGCGAGTGTACCTTTATTTGCAACATCAATCATGTGACGTGTGTAATGGTGGGCAGTAGGAGCTAGAGGTTCATATTGAAGCTCTTCATAACGAACGTTCGCAACTTGACAGAAATTATTGTGGGGATGCACTTCGCTATGTAAAACAAACGAAATTTGCTCTGCAAACATCGCAATATCTTCGCGGTTTGTACTACGGCTAATGGCAATCCCGTAAATTTGCATGAACGTATTCAAATATTCAAAGTCTTGTTTTACATAGTGGATAAGTGATTCTGCAGGAAGGTGACCTTTACCAATTCCTTCAACAAAGGGGTGTTTTAAAATCGCTTCAAAAATGGGGTTTGCAGCTTGACGTAATTCAGTACTAAAGCTCATCTTTATCCTCCTTTATTCCACTAGTGCAATGAACCTAGGGCAAGAAGAGGCGGCTGAGGTATGACATAAAAGATCAGCTACTCCACTTTCCTACGCTGGTATAAGCCAGATCAGGTTCAAAGGGTCAAAGCTGGGCTTTTCTCAGTCAAAAGACTCCCCTAGTGGTTATGATACAAGTGAAACATATTCATATAATTCTTGCAACAATACTTTGTTTAAACGATACCGAATGGAAATATATTCATCTGTAACCACTAAAAAAGAAAATCATTCGTAAATCGTTAAACACAACGGAGAGTAATGGTGTAAGGTGAGTGACTAGTCACTCACCTTACAATTATTAATAGAATAATAAAAAAGGATTTACAAGATGTTTTCAACGGTGATATGATGCTCTTTATATAAAAAGACAGATAAATAAGACATCATTGGAGTGGAGAGCAACATGAAGGATTACATGATTAGTCGAATGTATAAAGCGTCAGCAGGTATTGCAAATGCGGTTTTGGTTACGTTAGGAATCGGTTTGTTGTTTGAATCTTTTGGTAATATTTTAGGATTTGGGGCACTTGTAACGATTGGCGAAGTTACAAAAGTTCTTTTAGCTCCCGCTATAGGTGCAGGCATTGCTTACCAATTAGGGGAAATACATTAGTCATTTATTCTGCTATGGCAGCAAGTACAGTGGGAGGGGCAGCGATACAGGTTGTTGATGGATTGTATACGATTGCTCCAGGGCAACCTGTTAGCGCAGTTATCGCAGCAGTTGCTGCAACTTATGTCGGTAAGCGAGTAGCTGGTAAAACAAAATTAGATATGATGGCGATTCCTTTTTCAGCTGTTTTTGTAGGGGGGTTAGTAGGCGTTTTGATGGCTGCTATTACAACACCGATGCTTGAATGGATGAGCGGGCAATTAGCTCTTTCTGTACAAGGTCCCCAATTATAGCACCAATGGTTATAGCTTTAGCCTGGAGTGTACTTTTAATGACACCAGCTTCATCTGCAGCTCTCGCAATTGCTTTACAAATGGACCCAATTTCAAGTGCAGCAGCTTTAATTGGATGTACGGCTCAATTTGTTGGTTTTACACTGATGTCTTGGAAACAGAATGATGCTGGTGCTTTAATAGCCCAAGGCCTTGTTACACCCAAAGTACAATTTCCAAACTTAATTAAAAATCCAAGGCTTTGTATTCCACCTTTTATTGCCGCGCTTATTTGTGCACCTTTAGGGACATTATGGTTTAATTTTCAAGTGTCATATGAGCTGGCAGGTCTTGGTCTCAACTCACTAATAGCGCCAATAACGATCTTTTCCACACAAGGAACAACAGGGTTGCTTATCTTTATTGGTGTTGGTATTATCCTACCTGGTATCATTTCTCTTCTTTTATACCAGCTTTTAAAAAGAGCAAGTTGGACAAAAACAGGAGATTTGCATATAGAAGTACAATAAAAAAGCAGCCTTTTGGCTGCTTTTATTGTACTTTATTTTCTGCGCGTTTCTCAGTTTCTGATTTCTCTTCTTCTGAAGGTGCTGGCTTTTTAGATAAAAACCAACCGCCAAGAACGATTAATACCAGGACACTATAGAAGAATATTTTCCACATTGTAGAGTGTGGGAAGTCGTGTGGGATGACCCCGATTGACTCATGAGCAAGTACTTGAACAGATAGTTTAACCCCAACCCAACCAACGATGATGAAAGCAGCTGTTTCAAGCCCAGGTCTTTTTTGGAGTAGGAGTACAAATTTAGAAGCTGCAAACCGCATAATTAACAGACCAATGAAACCGCCTAAGAAAACCACTACAAATTGTCCAACATCCATGCTACCTACTGTCCCGAGGCCTGTAGGGGTCAATGCGGTTGCTAACGCAACCGCAGCTAGGATTGAATCCACCGCAAAGGCAATATCGGCGATTTCTACTTTTAAAACAGTTGTCCAAAAGCCACTCCCCTTCTTTACTTTTGTTATCCCAGCAGAAGCTTCTTGTTTCGATACAACATGTTTTCGATACAAGTGGTTTATGGCAATAAATAAGAGGTATAAAGCTCCAAGCGCTTGAACTTGCCAAATGTCGACCAAAAAGGATATTACAAAAAGGGACAGGAGCCTAAAAACAAATGCCCCGGCTAACCCATAAAAAAGTGCTTTTTTACGTTCTTTTTCGGTAGATGTTTAACCATGATTGCTAAAACTAGAGCATTATCGGCCGCGAGAATCCCTTCCAATGCGATTAAGACAAGCAATACCCAACTGTACTCCATTAATAAAGATGCATCCATTTACTTCACTCGCCTCTCTTTTATTTCACTCCATTACGTTTAACCAAAGAGAGGAAAAAAACACATAAAAAAGACCTCTGCCTTGGTTGAAACGAGGCAAAGGTCTTGCTAGACATTAATATGTATCATGCCAAACAAAGCCGGTGGACAGAACCCACGTAATGACGACTTTGGTTCAAGTATAAAAACTTGCAGCTACTCCCCTTTGAAGGAATGCTATTAAATTATTTTTAGTATACGCAGTAGATAGGAAATCGTCAAGTATTTCTTGAAAAGAAAGAATATGAAGCATGAAGCAGATAAGCATTGGTACATATTAATATTATACAAAGGGTGTGATGAAAACATGAAATATGAACACAAGATAATAGAAGCGAATGGACATAGCTTTCATATGGTTTGTGCAGGACCAAGAGATGGTAAGCTTGTATTGATGTTACACGGCTTCCCAGAGTTTTGGTATGGGTTTCGCCATCAAATTAATGAGCTTGCGGATGCTGGTTATTATGTTGTGGTGCCTGATCAACGCGGCTATAATCAGTCTGATAAGCCTCAAGATATAGAGTCATACACACTCCGGACACTGAGGATGATTGTGAAGCGTTTATTGACGCTTTAGGAAGAGAAACGGCAATACTGATTGGGCATGATTGGGGTGGAGCTGTAGCTTGGCATTTAGCGGCAACAAGACCGGAGAGAATAGAAAAATTAATTGCGGTAAATATTCCCCACCCTGCAGATATGCCTCGTGTAATGATACGGAGACCTAGCCAGTTAATTAGAAGTGCTTATATGCTTTTTTTCCAATTACCAGTTATTCCTGAAAAATTAATGGCAAGTGGGCGGTTTCACTATATGGCAAAAGGCTGGCAATGACCGGTAATAATAATGCTTTTATGGAGTATGATTTAGAGAAATATCAAGAAGCTTGGAAGAAACCTGGGGCATTAACAGGGATGTTGAATTGGTATCGTGCTTTAAGATACAAGTTCAGGCGGGCTTTGATCAAATTGATTTACCAATAAATGTACCAACGCATATTATTTGGGGGGTAAATGACCCTTTCTTATCTAAACGTTTAGCAAAAGAGAGTGCAAAACGTTGTAAAGACGTGGATGTATCATTTATTGACGATGCTACACATTGGGTGCACCATGAAGAACCAGAAATCCTAAACTATTTATTGTTACAAACCTTAAAAAAACGTGAGCGGAAGGTCCGGAATATGTAAAGCTAGTCCGATCTCATCAACCGTTGCGTTAGCTAGAATTGAGTGTTACGATACGATTAATCTAATTGAGGAGGCTTCGTAATGATGATTGATTTCTGGACAGTCGTAGGTTACTAATTAAATACCACGAAACTTCGAACCGTGTAAATGGGAGAAGTCTGTCTAGAAATAATGAAAGGCGAACTTCTAACTCAAATGCTCCTCGTTTGCGCACAGGCGAAGGCGTGTGTATTTTGTTATGTTAAAAAGTATAAGTCATAACAAATGGAGGACTTAAAATGTACAAACAAGAAAAAAGAGCTATTCAAGAAACCATTATTGTTGGCGTTGAATTACAACAAGATAAAGATTTTGTCTACTCAATGGAAGAGCTCGTTCAACTAACCGAGGCGCTTGATTTAAGAACAGTCGCTCAAGTAGCGCAAAAATTGCAGGCACCAAATCATGCTACGTACATTGGTACTGGAAAAGTGGAAGAGATACGTGCAATGTGTGAAGAGCTAGGTGTATCACTTGTTATATTTAATGATGAGCTTTCACCTTCCCAAATCAGGAACCTTGAAAAAAAGCTTGAGGTGACGGTATATGATCGCACAATGCTTATTCTCGATATATTTGGCGAACGCGCAAAAACAAAAGAAGCTCAACTCCAAGTTGAAATTGCACGGTTAAATTATTTATTACCAAGGTTAGTAGGTATGAGAGCATCATTAAGCAGACAAGGCGGAAGTGGTGCTGGTCTTGCAAACCGTGGAGCTGGAGAAACAAAATTAGAGCTAGATAGACGAAAAATTGAAAGCCGTATAAATGGGTTAGAAAACGAATTAGAAGAAGTGGTTGCTCGTAGAGACGTTCAACGGCAGCAACGTAAAAAGAAAGGTATGCCAGTTGTAGCTTTAGTAGGCTATACAAACGCAGGAAAGTCTTCATTATTAAATGCGATGCTAAATGATGAGGATTCAGAGCATAAACGAGTGTTTGAGCTCGATATGCTATTTGCGACACTTGATACGTCAGTCCGACGTGTAGAATGGAAGAAAAATCTACCTTTTCTGATGGCTGATACAGTTGGCTTTGTTTCAAAGTTACCAACACATTTAATAAAGGCATTTCGTTCAACGTTGGAAGAAGCACGTGAAGCAGATGTATTGATACATGTTGTTGATTATTCAAATGAACATTATGAAGAAATGATCCAAACGACAAATGAAACACTGAAGTCAATGGATATTCAGCGTCCGCTTATTTATGTTTATAACAAGATTGACCTTGCACTGGAACCTAGTTCTGGAACTCAAGGGAATGAAGTATTTGTATCTGCGAAAACCAAGCAAGGACTAGATGCGTTAGTGAATATGATAAGTGCAATTGTATTTTCTGATTGGAGCACATACAACTTTTTTATCCCTTATAGTGAAGGGAAAACGGCTGCTTATTTAAATGAACACGCCCATGTTACATCTCAGGTGGAAAAAGATAATGGTTGGCACATGCAAGCAATCGTTCGAAAGAGGGAGATGAACGATCTTAAAGCATATCAAATATAAGATAGGATTTAGCGTATAAAGAAAAACTGCGTTCCGATTGTTAGGCGTGATCTAACAGTAGGAGGCAGTTTTTTCTTTTATATCTATTTAATGTATCTGTTTTAAATCTGCTCGAGCTCGTTCAATTGTTTCGGAGTCATACCATTGACTATAAGTGATTATATGTCTGGAAAGAGAGGGTTTATTGATTTAGTTTGACTGGTTCTTCTCAGTAAATTTCGTTGGGTAGCTTGCATGGTTTATCCTCCTTTTTGTATCAGTTTATACAGGATGTAATCGTTTTAATCAGAAACGGAGTGTATAATAAGAAATAAAGTGAACGCATACAAACATAGAAGAGGAATAGTTGTTTGAGAGAATTATTTTATTTGAATGCAGAAAGAGGGGATGACTATGGCGGCTTATATAGCGATTGACATTGGCGGTACGGCTATCAAACACGCAGTAATGGATTCCAGCGGCCAGATCTTAATAAGCGGATCAGAACACACACCTAAAAGCGGGACGAGAGAAATATATAAAACAATTGATTCCGTTTGTAAAACATACATGTCCGATTATGCTGTTGAAGGACTAGCGCTTAGTGTGCCTGGAGCACTGGAACCAGCAACCGGTTGGATGTATACAAGTGGCGCCGTTAAAGACTTTACAGCAGTCCATTTAAAAGAAGCGTTCGCGTATTTGAATATACCAATTGAGATAGAGAACGATGCGAACTGCGTTGCTCTTGCAGAGAAATGGAAAGGGAATGCGCAAGGTATTGATAACTTTTGTTGCTTTATTATCGGAACTGGAATAGGAGGGGCAGTATTTATAAATGGTCAACTTTATCGAGGCGTAAAAGGCATGGCGGGTGAGTACGGTTTGATGAAGCGTTATTTCACCACTGATCAAAACGATAAGAATGTAAATTTTGGTGAATTTGCAGCAATGGGTCCACTGATGCGTAGGGTTAATTTGAATCGAATAGAACCTATCGATGGCAAGACTCTTTTTAAACTTTACAAAGCTGGAGAAACCGATATAAAAAATACAGTAAGCACTTTTCTCGATTCAGTCGCTGTTAGTTGCGCGAATATTATCGCCTGTTATGCCCCACAACGAATACTGATAGGTGGCGGTGTTTCAGAGGAAGAAATTTTTTTATCAGAAGTGCAAAAAAGAGTGAAAAATTTTGACCCATTGCTTGCAGATTTGTCGGAAATTGAACGATGTTACTTCCAAAATCAAGCAGGAATGGTAGGTGCGTTATATCATTTTCTAATAACTAGAAATATTATAAAAGAAAATTAACAGATTTATTAAGGGGAATAGATGATTTGATGGAAAAGTTAACTATTAATTTACATTTATTTCCCAATACAGAATTAAGTTTCCCAATACCTAATGAATGAATTATTTGTTAATTTAAAACTACCAGCTGCGCAGGTTGGAACATTTTGAGGAGGGGAAACGAATTGAATAAGAAAATGGGGAAGGTTGTCGCTAGTACCGCGTTACTTATCTCACTAGCTTTTAGTTCATCAATTGCACAAGCAGCAGAGGAAGCGAAAGAGAAATATTTAATTGGTTTCACAGAGCAGGAAGAGGTATCTACTTTCGTAGAACAAATCGAAGAAGAAGAAGTTGTTAGTATTTCTGAGGTTGATGATGTAGAAATTGATCTTTTATATGAATTTGAAACAATTCCTGTTTTATCAGTAGAATTAAACCCAGAAGATGTGGCTTCTTTGGAGTCAGATCCATCAATTTCTTACATTGAAGAAGACGCTGAAGTCACTACGATGGCTCAATCAATACCATGGGGAATAAGCCGTGTTCAAGCTCAATCCGCTCATAACCGAGGCGTAACAGGGTCAGGAGTAAGGGTAGCTGTTCTTGATACAGGTATCTCTACTCATGAAGATTTGAATGTGCGGGGAGGGGTAAGCTTTGTAGCTGGTGAACCTGGTTATCAAGATGGAAATGGGCACGGGACACATGTAGCAGGGACAATAGCTGCTCTAAACAATTCAGTAGGCGTACTGGGTGTCGCACCGAATGCAGAATTATATGCAGTTAAAGTACTTGGTGCAAGTGGTTCTGGATCGATCAGTGGAATTGCGCAAGGGTTGCAATGGGCTGGCGACAATGGAATGCATATTGCTAATATGAGCCTTGGTAGCTCTGCTCCAAGTGCAACTCTTGAACAAGCTGTTAACGCAGCAACATCTCGTGGTGTACTTGTAATTGCTGCATCTGGTAACTCCGGCGCTGGATCCGTTGGTTATCCTGCACGTTATGCGAATGCGATGGCAGTTGGCGCAACTGATCAAAATAACAACCGCGCAAGCTTTTCTCAATACGGTGCTGGTCTTGATATTGTCGCTCCTGGCGTCGGTGTTCAAAGCACATATCCAGGAAACCGTTATGCTAGTTTAAATGGTACGTCGATGGCAACTCCTCATGTAGCAGGTGTTGCAGCACTTGTTAAACAGAAGAACCCTTCATGGTCTAATGTACAGGTTAGAAATCATTTGAAAAATACTGCAACAAATCTTGGCAATACGAATCTTTATGGCAGTGGACTAGTAAACGCAGAAGCAGCAACACGTTAATTAGGAGTAAATCTTAAATCCCGGTCAGAGTTTAAAGTGACTGGGTTTTTTTGTATATAAAAATAGGGAGAATAGAACTCTCCTTGTCAGCTTGTCGACAAAGTTCCGTAAAAACGTTCTCAGCATCCACTCTGCTTTCCGCGGGAGTCTATGTGTATGCCGTCTGCTATATCGTTTACATACCGCATGTGTGTTACTAGTGGCTGCGTACTTGTTTCGATTGTAAGACCTGCGAACATCCGTGATAGCCAAATGTTCCGTTCTCTCTTTGATCCGTTAAAATTAAGACGTCAAGCGTCGTCAAGATACTTCAAGAAAAACAAGACTGGTCATTGACTTATAAAGTGGAACTTCTATCAGCGGGGGCTTTCATCCCCGACTGATGGTTAGTCCCAGAGGGATGACCACGAGGCACCTAAACCAATCAGGCTTTTACGTAACCCCCACTTAAACCTCTTCGCTTTATCTTCAAGTTTTGAAGTGGGGGTTTTACTCACCGTTAATGCGGGATAAACTTCTTGTTTTTGCAGCCATGAACGTAAATAAGTTAGTCAATTGGAGGATAAAGCAATCCCCAACCCCAATTGACCCAAAAACCTCTGAGATTTTATCTCAGAGTTTTTGTCTATGTTTTGACAGAGAGAATAACATTTTCCCTATCTTTAAGGTTATACAATGGAAAAGTCTCTGCGGTGACCGCCTGTGACATACTTGCTTAAATACTCTGTAGCTTTTTCGTATTTGCCGTTTTTTTGATACCATTGCGCTAGTTCTAACGCATATGGTATCAGTTCTTCTTTATTTTCTTGTTTGTCAAGGTGAGGAAGCAGCTCGTGTTCAAGGAAGTCATACATTGCATCATTAGATTCAAGGCGATATGCATAGTATTTCGCCTGTAGCTTCATTCGTTCAAATCCTCTTACTGAACTAATATCGATAATTTCTTTTAATCTTATACCAATGTGTTCTTTTTTAGTTTCTAAGTGGAATAACACCTCAACGTCCGCAAGCAAACTAAATACATAGTTTTTACTACCGACTTCATAGTACGAGATGCATTCTGTAAAGCATTGGTGGCTTTGTTCATAATCGCCCATTTTTTTTAATAGAATACCGTGGTTGTACTTTGCTTGATAATACAGTACATCATGGCCAAAAAGCCGGGTATTGCGCAACAGCATCTTATAAAGACGTAGAGATTCTTCGACCATATTCATTTGAGTATAATTAATTCCAAGGAGCATATGCGTATGGAACGCTCGGATGTAATTATCCTCTTGTTTAAAAATATGCAGTGCTTCTTTTGCATAAATAATTGCTTTCTCTGGTTCATTCATTTGCGTATAGCATTGTGCTAGCACAAAAGCAACTTCGCGGACAAATAAGTATTTTGAAGAATAATCTTCATTTTGTAAATCCAATAAAATTTCCTTTGCCTCTTTTAACTCGCCCTTGTTTACAAGCAATATACCTTGAAACAAACGGAAAGACAATGCTTCAATTGCACTTAAGTTGCTACTGTTTTTGCCCAAGATAAGATGTTCTTCAAAAGCAAGGTTTATCGATCCATTCATCAAATGGTAACGCATCATATACAAATGATACGTATTAATAAAATCGGTCCTAGGAATAATATGTTCTTTTTCAAGCAATCGTTTTTGTATCCTTTTTGCTTCTTTTACATCAACGAATTGTATTGCTTCAATAAAAGATTCTAAGGCTTGTTTAATTTCTGAATGCTGGGCATATTCGTCTTCTATATTAATACCAAGTCTTTCTAAGAGCAGTGAGGCTGTCGCATGGTTGGCATTGTAAATAGTATTTTCAATCTTGCTCAAATGTGGAATGGAACAAATACCGTCAGCGAGTTCCGCCTGCGTCATATTATGCTTAATTCGGTAATATTTAATTGTTCTACCTAACTCCACTTTTCATCAACCCACTTTGTATAGTATCGTGAATTATCCTTTCAATCCACTATTTTATATTATTCGTCAAAAAGATTTAAATTCCTTCAATTGAAAGAAAGAAATAGGAAAATGAATAATGTGAATAATTAAACAAAAAGAGATAGGAGTGAGCAATTACTAATAGCCACTCCTATTCACTATTTCGAGCTGCTTGTTTTAATTCTCTGATTGAATAACCGAAGGTCATTTGCAAATGAGGATAATCAACAAAACGGCTCCAATCACCACCCCATTGAAATCCGAGTTCTTTTGCGATATCAGCCACTTCAAACCAATCAGGCTCACCGTTTTGATTCCCATCATAGTGAATATCCCAAATGGGTTCTCCATTTTCATTGAGCAAAGCATAGTCTACTGCAAGTCCAAAATTATGGTAGGATTGACCACCTTTTGCGTTAGTCACAACTTGTCCACTATTTTGTCGGCCTTGTTTGTATAGCTTATCTTGTTCTTCTATCGATCTATATCCATCAGTAATAATAATATCAATACCCACTTCGGAAGATTGTTTGATTAATTCCTCGGTTTTTTCTTCAACAATGGGGTGTAAACCTTCGCTGTTTATAATTTCATCTATTTCAACATTATTTATTAATTTTGCATCAGTGAATGAATCCGTAAACGCTTCTTCAAAGGGCAATCCATTTCTTTCGGAAAAATAGTAAACTCCCATTAAAATGAGCAAGCAGAGAAGAAGGAACAAGGATAATTTTAGTAAGTGCCGCACCGTGACCTCCTCACGTATATAACATTATTGCTTATCACGATAGGAAAAAATACCGTTCATCTAATACTAATTGTTGTTCTTGCTCATTTCAAATGGAAAAATTTATAGGAGAAGATAAACATTTGCTAAGTTAGATAAGCCAGGTTATACTCATACTTGCAAATGAAAATCTTTATCATTAAGGAGATAAGAACGTGAATCAATTTAATAAATGGACTTTAGTAGTATTTGGCGTAAGTGTTTTAAGTTTGGCTGCTTGTGGTGAAAATGAAGACACTGAAGAAAGTCCAACAGGCAAGGGACCGCAACAAGAAGAAACAATTGAATACGAAGCACTTAATGGTGTTCAACAAATTCCAGCCAACCCAGAACGTGTTGTACTTTTGTCAGATGTTTATTTCGGTTACTTGCAAGAATTGGATGTTAACGTTATTGCAACAACTGACTATGTATTTCAAAGTCCTTTTTTAAATGAGTACACTGATGGCGTTGAAAACTTAGGAGATGGGTCTGCTGTTTCAGTAGAAGAAGTGTTAGCGTTGGACCCAGATTTAATTATTTCGTACCACAATTCAGAGATTCTTGAGCAACTAGAAGATATCACAACAACAGTAGCAGTAGATTATGCAACACTTGGCTATAAAGAACAGTTAATGGAATTTGGAGAGATGTTTGGACGTCAAGATCAAGCAGCGGAATGGATTGATAACTGGGAAAGTCAGATCGATGAATTAAAGCCAGATGTTCAAGCAGCAGTGGTGATCGAACAATCTCTATTATGCAACCGACAGAAAGCGATGTTTGATTTATATGGAAATGGATGGGGGCGTGGTGGAGAGATCCTGTATGAGGAATTAGAGCTGATGATGCTTCAGAGGTTGAGGAAAAAGTAGGGAGCGATGGCTACAATCAATTGCAATTAGAAACGGTCCCACAATTTGCTGGTGATTATATTCTTACGGCTCCTTGGACTCCGAATCTGGATGGTGAATTTTTGTATGGAAGCTCTATTTGGGAAGGTCTTGATGCAGTAGAAAATGGTAGGGTATTTGAAATGGATCCAATCGGCTATTATTTTAATGATCCATTATCTGTTGAACAGCATTTAGAAGAAATAACGTCATTTTTATTAGAAAATAATTAATAAATTGAGGCTAGCGAGCAGGGATCGCTAGCTTTTTCGCTAATTTTAAAAAGAAGATTTTTTTGGAAGGGGATAACGAATGATCGTTTCAGCGGAGTGGTTGTACAGTCGTAGAGAAGAAGTGGTAATACTAGATGCACGCCATGATTTGATGGACGAGGAAAAAGGAAGAAGGAGTTATGAGGCGGAACATATACCGGGCGCTATCTTTATTGACATGGCTAATGAAATGTCAGATAGATCGTTGAACTATGGAGGTCGCTATCCGATGCCTTCGATTAAACGCATTGCGCAAGTGTTTGGTAGTAAAGGAATAAATGAGACGACGGATGTTGTCATTTATGACGGCAATAGCGGTGGAATGGCAGCTGCAAGAGCTTGGTGGATGCTATCTTACATCGGGAATCAACGAGCTGCCATTCTTGATGGAGGACTTAAAGATTGGAAAAACAAAGGGTATCCGACCGATACCAAGATTCCAGAACAAACAACCGTTCATTTTCAACCAAGTGTCAATCATTCTTTTATCGCAAAAGCAGAGGATGTTTATGAGCGGCTAGGGGACGCGATCTTAATCGATGCCCGTTCCGCAGATCGTTTTGTTGGTGTAAGTGAGCTACTTGATGCAAAAGCTGGTCATATTCCAGGTGCACTCAACTATTTTTGGAAAGACGTTTTAACCGAAACAGGAAAATGGAAAGATGAAGCTCAACTTCAGCATCATTTTAAAGATTTATCTAAAGAGAAAGAACTGATTGTATATTGTGGGTCCGGTATCTCTGCGTGTCCTAATGTAATTGCTCTTCTAAAGGCTGGTTATACGAATGTGAAGCTATATCCTGGCAGTTGGAGCGATTGGATTACTCATGAGAAATATCCTGTTACAAAAGGAGATTAGGGGGATGGGCGTTTTGTTTCTTGCAAGCGATTTATTCTTTCTGGACTTATGGTAGAGAAATAACCTTTAAAGAAGAAAGAGATCATGTATTTCAACTTTTTTGACAGATTGTTATACTAGAAGAAAAGGCTCTTGTATGAGGCCATACAGAAAGCTGGTGAGATTGTGCCCGATGCGTACAATCAGTTTTTACATCAAACGTTTCCTTCACTTGATGCATTTGTAGAAGGGTTAGGTGAATTACTTGCCTGTCCTATCACGGTAGAAGACAGTCATCATCATTTGCTCGCTTATTCTGAACATGGTGAAGGGACTGACCCAGCGCGAATATCAACAATTATTGGTCGGAAAGTTCCGACTGAACTGATTCATCGCTTTTGGAAAGATGGAGTCATGACGAAGTTAAATCAATCGCCTGAACCAGTTTTTGATTTCAGAAATTCCTGAAGTTGGACTTGGAAGAAGAGTAGCCCTTTCGGTTCGAAATGCAGAACAGGCCACCATCGGGTATATTTGGGTCTCCGAAACAGCCCGCAGACTGACCGTTTATGAGCAACAGTGGTTAAAGCAGGCGGCAAAAAAGACAGCAGGGTTGTTAGATAAAACAACGGCGAAGCAATTAAATGCATCTAATGATGAACGATTATGGAGGATTCTAACAAATACATATCGGGATAGTGATGTTCCTAAAGGGGCTTTAGATGAGGATGTAGATTGCTGTATTTGCTTGATTGATGTTTCTACACAATTAGATGAACGACCCGCCTTCCAAGAAGTTATGCAAGAAATTACACCAGTATCTATGTTTGAAGGACAATCGATTGTCGGTTTTATATTTGGTCAAAACGTGATTGATTTAGTTTCGCTTTTGTCTAATAAGCTCCCGTCGTCAGCGTTGATAGCCTGTGGAAATGTGCAGCGATCAATTGACGGTGCTGTGAAGTCTTTTGAACAAGCTACAAAAATGATCCAGTTGAAAAAGAAGTATTACGTAGATTTACAAAAAGCTGTCTTTTATTACGAAGCGGTGGGTTAAGATATGCCCAAGCGTTAGAAGAGAAAGCGTCTTTTGTTAGTGACCATCCAGCTATTTTCATTTTAGAGCGGTACGACACGTTAAATCAAGCGAGTTTGCTCCCTGCACTTCAGATGTACATTTTGAACGACGGCCACTTGAAAACAACGGCAAAAGAATTACATATACATACTAATTCCTTACAATACCGTTTAAAGCGCATTGCCGATTTGACAAAATTGCGCTTAAGAGATCCAGTTGAACGAATTGGTTTGTATTTAGATTTTAAACGTAGAAAATAGTCTTTGTGTGAGTAGCACAAATTGATTCTGTTATTTTCAGGATACTTACCTAAAGATACTGTTGACTATTCTGGATATACTAGCAATAAGAAAAAGAATAGGAGGCGATTCTTGTGATAGTAGGAATTCCAAAAGAAATAAAAAGTTATGAGAACCGAGTCGCCATTACGCCTGCAGGAGTTGTATTGCTTACAGAAAGCGGGCATCAAGTTTTGGTTGAACAAGAGGCTGGAAGTGGAAGTGGCTTTTCTAATGAAGAGTATAAATCAGCGGGTGCTCATATCGTAGAAAATGCAAAGGATGTCTGGCAAAGTCGGATATGATAATGAAAGTAAAAGAACCTCTTGCATCAGAGTACGCGTATTTTAGACAAGGATTAATTTTATTTACTTACCTACACTTAGCAGCAGAAGCAGAATTAACGGCTGCACTTCTAGAAAAAGGCGTAACTGCGATCGCTTATGAGACTGTTGAACAAAATAGAACGTTGCCGCTTCTTACGCCAATGAGTGAAGTAGCGGGTAGAATGGCTACGCAAATCGGGCTCAATTTTTAGAAAAAACACACGGTGGAAAAGGAGTACTTCTTTCTGGTGTTCCTGGTGTGAAAAGAGCAAAAGTGGCAATTATTGGTGGTGGAGTGGTTGGAACTAATGCGACCAAAATGGCAATTGGACTAGGTGCAAATGTCACGTTGCTAGATGTTAGTGCTCAACGTTTACGTCAGCTCGATGATCAATTTGGAAACGATATTCAAACAATGATGTCGAATTCATTAAACATAGCAGTTGCCGTAGCAGAAGCTGATCTTGTAATTGGAGCCGTATTAATCCCTGGAGCAAGGGCACCGAGGCTTGTAACAGAAGAGATGATTAAGAGCATGGGAGCGGGAAGTGTTGTAGTAGACGTGGCAGTTGATCAAGGTGGCATTATTGAAACTGCCAACCGAGTGACAACACATGATGTGCCAACTTATACAAAACACGGGGTAATTCACTACGCTGTAGCCAATATGCCTGGAGCTGTTCCAAGAACATCAACAATAGCGCTAACAAATGTTACGATTCCGTTTGCTTTGCAAATAGCTAATAAAGGTGTGAAAGCGGCTTTAACTGAAAACATAGCTCTTGCAAAAGGTTTAAACACAGCAGGTGGATATGTCACATATGAAGCAGTTGCTCGTGACTTGTCACTTTCTTACCGTCATATGGAAGATGCTTTATCAGGATTGTAATAAACAAAAGACCTTGCCATCAACAATGAGGGCAAGGTCTTTTCGTTAAATGGATTCTTGAACAAATGTCACGCATACAGGATGAGGAACGTCAATTTGCGATTCTTTAAGAGTTAGTTTCCAGTTTCAATATCTCGAGCATAAACAGTTAAATTACCTGTTTCTTGATTAGATGCCACCATAACGCTTTCTGAAGGGTCTAGATGAAAGTCTCTTGGCCAAGTTCCTTCTGTACTAATAATCTCCACGGGGGATAGTTCGCCAGAATACTGGTTAACAAGAAAAGTGGCAATAGAATCATGGCCACGGTTACCAACATAAACATGTTTCCCATCCTTCGTTATATGAATTGCGCTACCTTGGCTTAAGTCATCATATCCTTCAGGAAGAGTAGGGATGATTTGTAGCTCTGATAACTCTCCTAACTCCTCGTTGAAGCGACATACAATGACCTCATTAGATAATTCAGTCATGATGTAGGCATATGGCTCCGTTGGGTGAAAGGCAATATGGCGTGGACCTGACCCAGGAGTTGCTTTGAATGTGAAGTGGTGTATAAGTTTTCCTTGTTCTATGCGATATAAGATGACCTCATCGGTCCCTAAGTCAACGGCAACAGCAAACTTTTCATTAGGAGTAAAGCCAGCAAAGTGTGCGTGGGCTTTTTCTTGTCGATCCTTATTTGGGCCGCTGCTTGATGTTCAGCTATTGAGGTGATGCCATTAATAGACCCGTCTTCATGTAATGAAAAAGCAGTAATAACACCGCTATGATAATTAGCAGTTAATGCTTGTCTTTGAGCAGTATCAACACTGATATGACAAGGACCACCGTCAGCCGTTCTTTCTTTGTTTTTGAAAGTGAGTTCTCCACTTTGTTTATCAATAGAGAATGCGCTAATACCACCTGCTTCTGCTTCTTTCATGACAGAATAAAGGAATTGATCGTCCTTGCTAATTGTTAAGTATGTAGGATCTCTTAATTCTGCAACTGGTTGAATGTCACTCACTGTATGTGACTCTGAATCCAACATAAAGGAATAAATTCCTTTGCTATCTCCTTTTGTATAAGTGCCAATGAACCCACGATATTTAGCCATAATCATACACTTCCTTTTTTAATGTTTATGTTTAGTATACCTGAAAAATAAGATCACGCACTGATCTTTCCTCGCTGTTTGCGATGTCCAATTAATCGTGATGAAGTAAAGATAATTAGACCGATCCAAATAAAGAAGAAAGCAAGAAATTGTGCTTTAGTAAATGGTTCATGAAAAACAAAGATGCCTAAAATTAGCATGCATGTCGGTGCAATGTATTGCAAGAAACCAATTAATGAAAAGGAGATTCTTCTAGCACCATATGAAAAAAGGATGAGAGGAATAGCCGTGACTACACCAGCACCAAAGAGTAGGGCCATTGTAGACAATTCAAATTGGAAAAATGAATAAGGTGAAATGAAACTTAAATAAATGAAAGCAAAGGGCATAACTAAAAGTGTTTCAATAAGTAAACCACCTGTGGCCGATAACGGAACAGAACGTTTAATAAAACCATACAAACAAAATGATAACGCCATGCCAAAAGACGCCACGGGATATACCCGCTTAATAAAATTAAAATACTTACACCGATAACGGCTGATGTTAAGGCGAGTTTTTCTGGACTGGTAAGTTTCTCTTTTAGGAAAAATGTCGCTAATACTACATTTAGGAGAGGATTGATATAGTAACCTAAACTTGCATCAATTACTTTGTCACCACTAACGGCAAAGATAAAAATAAACCAATTTATACTAATTAAAATTGCTGCTAAAGCGATTTTAAAAAATACTGGCCCGTTCGTAAAGACCCACTTCATCTCATGGCGATAATGCGTTTTTTCACGTGAGAGAGCGATGATTAAAAGCATAAATACGAACGCAAAAGCGATTCTGTACATCAATATATCGAACGTAGATATACTTGAAAGTAGCGCCCAATAAAGTGGTAAGAGCCCCCAAATTAAGTATGAACTAAAAGCGGCAGCGATTCCGCTTGTATTTGATTGCTCCAGTTGCATAGTGGTCTCCCCAGTTCTTTTTATTTCTAGTGTACCTTATTTACTTGTTAATTCGTAGTACGAGAATATGATTCTTATACGACGTATTCCTTGAAATGGCGTACTACATTTAGAGGTATTAGGCATATAGTGTACAGGGGTTTTTAAGACAAAGTATGTAAGGGCGAGGTTACATTATTCTGCAAAAAGTTTGTTGATTTTGCAGGATATTCAGGTCTGTATTACGAATACGAACTCATTCAACGAATTTACAAAAAAGTAAAAAAGAAAAAAGAAGGTGTGTCATGAAGATATATACCTCCACTGATATGGAAGGGATATCAGGGTTAGTCGACCGTCAATTTGTCACTCCTGGTGAACGTTTTTATGCTAGGGGACAGCAACTAATGACTGACGAAGTTAATTATGTAGCAGAATCTGCTTTCAATTTTGGTTGTAAAGAATTTATTGTTAACGATGCTCATGGGAAGATGAATAACTTACTTATTGAAAAGGTACACGGTGATATTAAGTTAGTCTCTGGGGAGGTAAAGCCGTATTCAATGATGCAAGGAATTGACCATTCGTTTGATGGGGCATTTTTTCTCGGTTACCATGCCAGAGCATCAACTCCAGGCGTAATGAGTCATACGATGATTTTTGGTGTAAGGTCTATGTGGCTTGACGATCATGAAATCGGAGAAATGGGTTTTAATGCTTATTTAGCAGGTTATTATAATGTGCCAATCTTATTAGTAGCTGGAGATGATGCGACTTGTAGAGAAGCAGAAGCACTTGTACCAGGAGTCGCTACTGCTTGTGTGAAAGTGGCCCAATCTCGCTCATCCGCGATTTGTTTGACTCCTGATAATAGCAAGGCTCTCTTACAAGAGAAAACACAAGATGCCTTGAGGAAAGTAGCAAAAGTGAATCCGCTTCGGGCAAGTGACAAACCAACGTTACATATTGAGTTCGCCAATTATGGCCAAGCCGAATGGGCTGCATTAATGCCTGGTGCTGAAATTGAAAAAGGAACAACAGTGAAGTTTACTGCTCGAGATGTGAAGGAGGCTTATCAGGCGATGCTTGTTATGACAGAACTCGCGATGCAAACAACGTTCTGCTAGAAAGAGGCGAGAGAAAATGCTGAAATATGTAAGCAAACGATTTTTAGCGATGCTTGTCACCTTATGGATAATAATTACTGCTACTTTTACACTTATGCATGCGGTACCTGGTTCTCCTCTAAACAGTGAACGAACAACAAATGAAACCATTCGAGCAAATTTAGAAGCGTACTTCGGACTAGATCAGCCACCGTTGATCCAATACTTCGAATACTTAAAGTCCTTGCTACAAGCTGATTTTGGTCCATCTATTGCACAGCAAGGTGTTTCTGTGAATGACTTAATTTCTCGTGGTTTTCCAGTTTCCCTTGAACTTGGCTCTATGCTCTTGGTATTGCTCTCGTTACTGGAATAACACTTGGAGTACTCTCTGCTTTAAGACGAAATGGATTCATTGACTATACATTAATGACGCTTGCTGTACTCGGATTATCAATTCCTAATTTTATTTTGGCTGCGCTTCTAATTAATACATTTAAAGATTATTTGCCCATTGCACTGTGGCAAAGCTGGGAGCATATGATTTTACCTGTGTTTGCATTGGCAACTTCTCCGATGGCAATCATAGCGAGGCTTACACGCTCGACCATGGTAGATGTACTGACTCAAGATTATATTCGGACTGCTCAAGCGAAAGGGTTATCGCCGTTTACCGTTGTGACAAAACATGCGCTTCGTAATGGTTTAATGCCCGTTGTAACAATTATGGGTACGTTAGTAGCTGGGGTACTCACGGGCAGCTTTGTTATTGAAAAGATTTTTGCTATTCCGGGGATAGGGCGTTATTTTGTTGAAGGTATAAACAATAGAGATTATCCCGTTATTATGGGAACTACAATATTCTATAGTGCGATTCTTCTTGTTATGCTGTTTATCGTTGATGTTATCTATGGTTTCCTCGACCCACGAATTAGGTTGCACAAGAAGGAGGGGGAGTAGATGGCATTACTCAATTCAAATGGAAAGCATGTAGAAGATGACTTGTTCAAAAAAGCGTCTTTCCGAGATGAAGCAGAAAAGGTTTCCAGGCCTTCGCTTTCTTATTGGCATTCTGCATGGATTCGGCTTAAACAAAATAAATTAGCAATGATAGGGTTATTTACAATGATTGCCTTGACTATTATGGCGGTGATTGGACCTTGGATTACTCCCCACAGCGTTACACTAGGAAACTTGGAAAAAGTTAATTTACCTCCTTCTACGGAACATTGGTTTGGCACGGATGAACTTGGACGTGATATGTTCTCAAGAACGTGGTATGGAGCTAGAATCTCACTCTTTGTAGGGTTTGCTGCAGCTTTAATTGATTGCGTGATTGGGATTGTATATGGAGGCGTATCTGGTTATAAGGGAGGACGCACGGATTCCATCATGATGCGCATTGTAGAAGTGCTATATGGATTGCCGTATTTATTAATCGTCATCTTGCTGATGGTTATTATGGGGCCAGGTTTAGTGACAATTATTGTCGCATTAACTGTAACAGGCTGGGTAGGGATGGCGCGAATTGTAAGGGGGCAAGTGCTATCTTTAAAACAGAACGAATATGTTCTAGCCTCAAAAGTATTTGGGGGAAGTACGTCGCATATTATCAGAAAAAGCTTGCTTCCAAATACAATGGGACCAATTATTATCCAAATGACATTAACCGTTCCATCAGCCATTTTTGCTGAAGCGTTTTTAAGTTTTCTTGGACTGGGTATTTCAGCGCCTTTTGCGTCGTGGGGATCGCTTGCTAATAATGGACTGTCATCAATTTTGACCGGTCACTGGTGGCGTTTGTTTTTTCCTGCTTTCTTCATTTCACTAACGATGTTGCATTTAATGTGTTTGGTGATGGACTGCAAGATGCGCTTGATCCAAAAACGAGGGGGCGTTAATATGCCAATTTTAGAAATAAAAAATCTGCATGTAAATTTTAAAACGTATGGTGGAGAAATTCAAGCGGTACGGGGTGTGAATTTAAAACTAAATAAAGGTGAAACATTGGCGATTGTTGGAGAGAGTGGATGTGGAAAAAGTGTTACTGCTCAGAGTATTATGAGGCTCTTACCAAAAACGTCGGCGGTAATTAAAGAAGGAGAGATTCTCTTTAGAGGAGCTGATTTGACGAAACTATCTGATAAAAAAATGCGGAAGATTCAAGGGAATGGCATATCAATGATCTTTCAAGACCCAATGACATCATTGAATCCGACTTTAAGTATTGGGACGCAATTAACAGAGGGGATTCGGAAACATACATCAATATCAGCTCCAGCTGCAAATAAAAAAGCATTAGAGATGCTTGAAATTGTTGGGATAGCCAATGGAAAGGAACGTCTAAAACAATATCCACATGAGTTTAGCGGTGGTATGCGGCAGCGCTTAATGATTGCTATGGCTCTTATTTGCGAACCTGATATTTTAATTGCTGATGAACCAACGACAGCATTAGATGTCACGATTCAAGCGCAAATTTTGGCGCTCTTTAAAGAAATTCAAGCGCGAACAGGCGTCGCAATTATACTGATTACACATGATTTAGGTGTAGTTGCTCAGTTAGCAGATCGAGTACATGTCATGTATGCTGGGAAAATTGTTGAAACAAGTGATCGGAGGGATCTTTTTTATCATTCTTCACATCCATACACGAAAGGTCTTTTGCAATCGATTCCCCGTCTAGACGATGTTCGCGGAGAATTACTACCTATAGGAGGGACGCCACCAGATTTATTTGACCCACCGGCAGGTTGTCCGTTTGCACCACGTTGTGAGTTTGCAATGGACGTCTGTCGTAACCATATGCCTGCAGAAACAGCTGTTACCCAAAGTCATACTGCGGCTTGTTGGCTTTTAGATTCACGATCAAAAAATGTTTTTCAAGAATTAGCATAAGAGAAGGGGGAACGTACATGAAAAAAAATTGGCTTTTAAGTTCGATGGCGTTAGGTTTTGCTGTAACGATGGCAGCTTGTACTACTGGAGGTTCTGCCGATGAAGAACCTTCAGAACCAAATGAAAATGAAGAAGGTGAAAATGAGGAACAAGCAGAGGATAAGATTTTACTATTAAATAACGGAAATGAACCGGTATCTTTAGATCCTCAAATTGCTTTTGAAGCTGTTTCAAGTGCACCATTAAATAATATCATGGAAGGATTGGCACGATTAGGTCCGGATCATACACCAGAACCAGCAACTGCAGAGAGCTGGGATATATCTGATGATGGGCTTACGTTTACATTTTATATTCGAGATGATGCAAATTGGTCAAATGGTGATCCAGTCACCGCCGAAGATTTTGAATATGCATGGAAACGCCTTATTGATCCAGACACTGGTTCTTCAGCAGCATTTTTAGCTGATCTTATTGAAGGGGCAACTGAATTCAGTGAGGGAGAAGGAACTGTTGATGATGTAAAAGTTACTGCACTTGATGAAAAACGTTAGAAGTTGTTTTAACAAGTCCTCAACAATATTTCCTTAGTTTAATTACAAACCCTTCTTTCTTCCCAGTTCATAAAGAAACCGCCGAAACAAACTCTGATTGGCACACGGAGGCTGATACGTACATTAGCAATGGACCATTTGAGCTTAGTGGTTGGGATCACAACTCAGAGTTGCGAATGACTCGTAACAATGAATATTGGGATTCAGACAATGTAGCACTAGATGGAGCAACATGGTTTATGATTGACGATGCTATGACGGCTTATCAATTGTTTGATCAAGGAGGCTTACATTCTACTGCTCCTCCGGCTGATATGGCTGAACAGTTGATTGCAGATGGTGAAGTAGATTTATATGATCAAGCGGGGACGTACTTCTATCGTTTCTTAGTTACGGAAGAACCATTCCAAAATAAAAAAATCCGCCAAGCATTTGCGAAAGCAGTTAACCGTGAATCAATCGTTGATAATGTGATTAAGCAGAACCAAGAACCTGCATCAGCCTTTGTTTCTAACGGTTTTACTGAACCCTCAGGTGAGGATTTCAGAGCTACTGGAGGCGATTATTTTGAAATGGATGTGGAAGAAGCAAGAACTCTTTTAGAAGAAGGAATGGCTGAAGAGGGCTATGAAGAGCTTCCACCAGTAACCTTATCTTATAGTTCTGGATCAAATGATCATCAGCGTATTGCTGAAACTTTGCAGCAAATGTATAAAGAAAACTTGGATGTTGATGTGGAATTAGAGGTAGTTGAATCAAGTGTATTCTTGGACCGGCAACGTGGTTTAGAAATGCAAATGTCTCGTTCTTCCTTTATTGCTGATTATGCTGATCCCATTAACTTTCTGGAAAGTTTTATTACTGATAGCTCGATGAATCGGACGGGTTGGTCAAACGAAGAATATGATCGTTTAATTGAGGAATCGAGAATGGAGGGTGATGAAGAAAGTAGATTTGAATTACTACATGAAGCAGAGTCCATTCTTCTTGATGAGATGCCGTTCTTTCCACTTTACTTTTATAATCAACCGGTCTTAGAAAATGATTCTGTGTCAGGAGTTGTACGTCATCCAGTAGGGTATATTGAATTAAAGTGGGCTGATTTAGAGCAATAGAAAAAGCAGTAAAAGGAAGAGCAACCTCTTCCTTTTTTGCTTGTGAGGAGGATGAATATGGTATCAAAGAAACCAAAAATACTGAAACCTGGTGATACGATTGGTGTCATTGCACCAGCAAGCGCACCTTCATTGAGAAAGGTGTATGAGGGAAAAAAGATATATGAACAGATGGGATTACATGTAGTGATTGCACCTTCTGTTGGGAAAACGTTTGGCTACTTAGGGGGAACGGATCAAGAACGTATTTCTGATTTAGAAGATATGTTTAGAAACCCAGATATTAAAGGGATCTTTTGTGCTTGCGGCGGTTACGGGACGCCTCGAATTGTTGATCAACTCAATTATGAGCTCATTAGGGATAACCCAAAGATTTTTTGGGGGTATAGTGATATTACATGCCTTCATACGGCAATTTATCAAGAAACAGGCCTAATTACGTTTCATGGACCAATGTTAAGTTCGGATCTTGCAAGTGATCGTGTACAGTCGTACACACTTGAAGGTCTTAAACAAGTATTACATGCAAAACCAATTGTCATTGATGAGATAAGGGAATCACTTGTTGCATTAGAGGGAGGCGTTGTCACTGGACATTTAGTAGGGGGAAATTTAACGCTAATTTCTGGCTTAATGGGTACAGCGTATGAAATTGATACAGAAGGCGCGATTTTGTTTATTGAAGAAATTGAAGAAGAGCCTTACCGAATTGATCGAATGCTAAACCAGCTCAAACTTGCAGGTAAGTTAGATCAAGCAGCTGGTTACGTCATTGGAAACTTTAATGATTGTGAACCTAAAAAAAGAGAAAAGTCATTAGCGCTCAATGAGGTATTGAACTATTATTTAAAGAAACCTGGAAAACCTTGTTTGAAAGGGTTTTCGATCGGTCATTGTAATCCAGCTCTATCAATTCCATATGGTGCGATTGCCAGACTTGATGCAAATCAAATTACGTTAACTATTGAATCAGGAGTGGAGGAATGACAAAATGGAAGAAAAACGAGTTGCTGTTCCTGTTGCAACATTGTGGACCACAAGCAATTCTCCAAGGGAAATTGATTCTATTATTCTAGGAAAAGACACGCTTTATGAGAAATGGCTTTCTAAACTCAATTATGATGAACGATTGGAACTATGTTCAAGGAACCTTGTGCAAAGCCAAGCTTTATTTAATGAACCCGTTTTGATTTTAGAGGAGACGGATGGGTGGTCTAAAGTTATTTTACCTGAACAATCAACTGTTAAAGCAGAGGCTGGATATCCTGGCTGGATACCTTCTAGTCAGTTGTCATCGGCGCCTAATGAATCGGGAAATCGAAAAGTACGAGTAAAGGGAAATACAGCTCCGTTATTTAGCGCAAACCATGAATTTTGGCTACAGTTGAGTTTTGGAACAACACTTGTTGTTAAGCAGATGTATGAACATTTTCTTCATGTAGATACACCACTAGGAGAAGGTGTCATCAAACAGGCAGATATAGAATGGGGATCGAGAGAGAAGGCTGGAAATCAACTAGTAGATAGTGCACGTCAGTTTATTGGATTGCCATATTTATGGGGAGGATGAGTGGCTTCGGTTATGACTGCTCTGGTTTTGTTTACACCATGCATAAAGCAAGCGAAATCATAATCCCAAGAGATGCTTCAAATCAAGTGCAAACAGGAGTTGAAGTCAAGGATGAGGAAATGACGGTTGGTGATTTGCTTTATTTTGCACATGAAAAAGGAGAAGGTGATGTTCACCATGTTGCTATGTATGCCGGTAATGGTGAGATGATACACGCACCGAAAACAGGAAAAGCCGTTGAACAAATTCCGATTTATGGTACGGTGTATGAACAAGAACACTGCGCAACAAGACGGTTTACTAGTAAGGCTTTGTGGAGGGATTTCTCATGAAGGAAGTAATGCTCGAAATACAAGGATTAAAAAAGCACTTCAAAATTCGAAAAGATCAAACGCTTAAGGCTGTTGATGGTGTATCATTTTCTATCCATAAAGGAGAAATGTTTGGTTTAGTTGGTGAATCAGGTTGTGGTAAGTCGACTCTTGGACGGACTATTTTACGGTTGTATGAGCGAACGGAAGGGTCTGTAAAATTTAATGGGGAAGATGTTCACAAAGCGAGTTCAGAATTGAAAAGAAAACTAGATCGAAGCATGCAGATGATTTTTCAAGATCCTTACGCCTCGTTAAACCCAAGATCGATGGTTATGGATATCGTTGCAGAAGGTATAGATATACATAGGCTTTATAGTGGAGTACAGCGAAAGGAAAAGGTATACCAGTTGTTGGAAACAGTCGGTTTAAATAAAGAACATGCAAGTCGCTATCCCCATGAATTTAGCGGAGGGCAAAGGCAGCGAATCGGTATCGCACGTGCGCTTGCGGTAGAACCAGAATTTATAGTCGCGGATGAACCATATCTGCTTTGGATGTATCGATTCAAGCACAAGTAGTGAATTTATTGAGAAAACTTCAACTAGAGCAAGGGTTGACATTTTTGTTTATTGCGCATGATTTGTCAATGGTAAGGCATATAAGTGATCGAATTGGCGTGATGTATTTAGGGAAGCTCGTGGAACTAACTACAAGTGAAAAATTATACAAAAAACCGCTCCATCCATATACGGAAGCATTATTATCAGCAATCCCAATTCCTGATCCTGACCTTGAAGACAAACGTGAACCAATTTTGCTTAGAGGAGAGATACCTAGTCCGATATTTCCTCCAACCGGCTGCGTTTTCCGTACAAGATGTCCTAAAGTAATGGATCGCTGTTCATTCGTTGAACCGGAAATTCGTGAATATGAGCCGGGTCATTTTGCTGCTTGCCACTTATATGACCATTATGAAGACTCTCGAAAAGAGGCTGCAGCTAGCAAAGTAACCTTGTAACTAATATCTAATTAAACCTTTTTATAGGGAGAAGTATATGAAATTCGTAAAACAAGCAATTAGTGTTTTTTTTATCGTTCTTATAGCGGGCTGTCAGGACGAAGCACGGTCTGGAACTACCGATTTAAACACAATTGAATCACGTTTTAGTACTCCTTTTCAAAAAGAAGGAGAGCGCTTTAGACAGTTGGTAACTGTGGGAACAATTGGTGACATATTAATTCACGATCGCGTTTATGATGACGCGCGAGTCGAGGGAGGGTTTGATTTTTGGCCGATGTTAGAAGAGGTTGCACCTTATCTAGAAGAACCAGATATTACAATTGCCAATCAAGAAACAATGATTGGTGGGGAAGAAATTGGATTATCCGGATATCCGAGTTTTAATTCTCCTTTTGAAGTGGGGGATGCATTAAAGAAAGCTGGAGTTGATGTGGTGACATTGGCTAATAATCATACGCTTGACCGTGGACCCAAAGCAATTATGAATGCATTATCGTATTGGGACAAATTGGATATGATGTACACGGGCTCATTTAAAGACAGGAATGATGCAAATGAACTTCGGATTGTTAAGAAGAACGGATTGTCCATAGCTATACTTAGCTATACGTATGGAACAAACGGCATTCCGGTGCCAAACGGGCAAGAGTACCTCGTAAATTTAACTGATCCAAGTTTAATGAGACAACAGATTGAAGAGGCAAGTGAACAGGCCGACGCCGTTCTTGTTGCATTACATGCTGGAGATGAATATGTTTATTACCCGAACAAGCAGCAAAAAGAATGGGTGCAGCTTGCAGCAGATAGTGGTGCAACAGCTGTAATTGGTCATCACCTCATGTGTTGCAGCCTGCGGAATGGATAGAGAGTGAGCACAAGCATGATACGCTTGCAATTTATTCATTAGGGAATTTTTTATCAGGACAGTACGACCATCCACGCGTGTCGGTGGTGTGTTTTCGTTTGAGCTTGAGAAGAGTAGTGCTGGTGGTGTTATGGTAACGAATCCTAGATTTTTACCGACGTATGTTCAATTTGAAGAAGAAAATAAAAACTATCGGGTAACGCCAATGAGAGATTTAACAGATGACGATCTTCCGGATGTTGAAGTTCATTTAAATGAAGTTGAGGCCATATAAGTCAATGGTTACCTGAATTAGTTGTCATAAAGGATTAGGGGATAGGTTATGAAACGTCAGCTTGCTTTATACATCTTTGCGATATTATTTTTTGGTGCTGGAGTTAGTCATTTTTTGATAGATCATTTTTTTATTGAGCGATGCCAGAGTGGGTCCCATTTCGCAAAACAATTGTTTACATTTCTGGAATTGTAGAGATGGCTATCGCGCTCTTATTAATTAATAAGCCAACGAGGGCTAAAGCTGGAGTATGGACAGCTTTATTTCTTATTCTTGTATTTCCAGTAAATATTTATATGGCGTTCACTTCGGGGCAATATCAATTACCTGCTTATGCTTTATGGTTGAGGCTGCCTCTACAAATTGTATTCATTTGGTGGGTATTGAAAGCAACAAAACCATCTAGTCTAAAAAATCACACGACCTACATATAGGACGTGTGATTTTAATTAATTCGATCAATTTTGTTCATGAGTTTGTGGATATGCATCAGCTATATGTTTAATGTGATTTGCACCCCATGCGTGCATAGCATCTAAAATGGGGGTTAAACTTTGACCATAAGCAGTCATTGAATACTCAACTTTTGGAGGAATCTGAGGGTAAACTTTTCTTTCAATAATATCGTGTTGCTCTAGCTCTCTTAATTGTGAGGTGAGCATTTTTTGTGTTATTCCTGGAATGGCGCGTTTTAACTCATTAAAACGCATAACATCTTTTGTAATGAGTTGGAATAAAATTTTATGTTTCCATTTACCGACAAGGATTTCTAAAGCCGTATCGACCTGACAAGATGATTCCATTTATTAATCACTCCTTAGTTCAGTATCCTTATATATACTATAGTACAAATAAGTGCGTACTTACAATGTATAAGCTTTCTCGTTACACTTATATTATCTTGAATGGAGGTGCATGTATTCATGGATCGTACTCAAATGAGGATGGGTGAAGTTACCTTGATTGTAGCTAATATCAAGCGATCTATTCGTTTCTATAAAGAAGTGATTGGTTTCTCTTCTATCGAGGAAATGCCTCAAAAAGCAAAATTGTTTAATGGCAAAGGTGAATTACTCCTTGTATTAGAAGAAAATGATCAAGCTGTTTCGGTAAAAGCAAATCAACATTCTGGTCTCTATCACTTTGCGTTGTTGTTTCCTGATCGAAAAAGTCTTGCTGATCAATTTGTTCATTTAATAAATAAACAAGTGCGGCTGGGTGGAGCGGATCATGCGGTTAGTGAAGCTATTTATTTGAATGATCCAGATGGCAACGGGATTGAATTGTATTGTGATCGCCCGCGTGATGAATGGAGCTTTACAGACTCCGGTGATGTTATAATGGACACAAAAGCTTTGGATGTAAATGGACTCTCAACTTTAGCTGGAGATTGGAAAGGTTTGCCTGGCAGCACGTGTATGGGACATGTTCATATGCATGTAGCAGGTTTAAATGAAACTGAACAGTTTTATAGTGAATTACTCGATTTTCAAACGATGGCACGTTATGGTCCACAAGCATTATTTATGGCTGTAGGAGGATACCATCATCATTTAGGATTTAATACTTGGTCAGGCGAAGGAGCAACACCGCAGCCACAACCTGCAGCGGGAATGAAACAGTACAAGATACGTGTTCTTGATTCTTTAACATACAATGCTATGTATCATAGGATAAACGACAAGAATCTTATTATTGAAGAGGGAAATGGCTTTTTTAAGGTGAAAGACCCTTCATCTATGGATGTTGAGATAGAGAATACTAATAATGTAAAGTACTAAGATAAAACGGCAATAGGATAAACAAAAGGATCTTGGCTTAAGCCAAGATCCTTTTTGTTTATTATGATTTGGGAAGAGTCTCTTCTTTTAAAGTTGGATAGATCTTAGTTGGTTCTGTCACACGATCATCTGTAATGTGTACTTGCACCATCCGGTTATGCTTCATGAATTTGAACACACCATTATTAAAGTCTGTACCAGTCTCTTTGAAAAAGATTCCTTCGTATTTAGCTGCTTTTGTGTGTGTAAACATAAGTCGGTAACCTTGTTCATCTTCAACGACATATGCACGGACTCCTTTTTCAAAGTGTCCTTCTAAACCTTTGATTGCACGGTCACAAGAAACGACATGGAAATCGACAAAAGGGATTTCTCGTAATAGAACGTTCATAAACGAACCTTTTGTGATTTCTTCCCATCTACTTTTTGCAGTCTGGCCAATAATAATTTGGGTAATATGATGTTCTCTGGCGACTTCGGCAATTACTTTCACCGCCGGTTTCTTTTCGTTATCACGAATGATAAATTCTTCAACATCACATTCCTCTGAAAGTTCTTTCCAGCGGTCAATATATGCTGATTTCTCGGCATCTAGATCATCGTATGGCAGGGGGTCAACTGTCAATATATATAAAGGGCAGTCAAGCATGCCAGCAATCTTTGCACCACGTTTAATTAATCTTTCGCCGTTTGGACCGTAGTAGACGCATACTAAAATGCTCTCGTCCATACGTCCTTTTGCTTTTTTCATGAAAGAGTTCACCTCAGTTTTAAGATAGTAAGTCAAGAAACAATGAAACAGTGACTAATCGCTGTAGATCAAACTGCACTCAGTCAGCTCATTGCCACTGAGGCTTTATGAAACCAAGTCATTATATAACGAGGGTTCATGAATTTCAATCACTTATCAAAAAAACAAGCGGAAATATTCTTTATCCATATAAAATGCAAGGAAATTAAGTTTGCTTGGACGCTTGAAAATGTGACGATTTGGACACAACTAATCATTACGAAGGCTAATCATGTGCATCGAGTTAGAAATTAGTATATACTTTTGGTTAGTTAGTAATCATCAACGATTCATTTTTTTGATAATCCTTCGATTTAAACCTTCCACATTTAGATGTGAGGCATATATCCAGTTCCATTGGAAACTGGTCAATTGGACGTGCAGTGTTTGCATACCTGCGCGATTTTGCATTGTACATGTGAATTCCAATAATTTGCTTCCATCATACACCTTCTCTATAGGAAGCACAAGCGTTGATTGACTTTGTTTTTTTGGGGTAAACTTGGAATGATTTAATGATGAAATGAATGCGTACATAGATGATTGATGATTGAATTGAAATACAAAAAGGAGGTTGTGTTTTGTACACGGTGAATTTAGCTATCCTAATCCCTTTTATAGTAGCTCTATTTATTCCCTATTTATATAGAAGGCTCCCAGGCGTGCATACAGGATGGTTTGTCCTGATGGTCCCAGCAGTGCTTTTTGTGTTGTTAGCAAGCTATATACCGACAGTGGCTGGTGGAGAGACGATTTTGTCTGAACTCCCTTGGATACCGTCGCTCGGAATTAACTTTACCGCATATTTAGATGGTTTAAGTTTAATCCTTGCCTTGCTGATTACTGGTGTGGGAAGTTTGGTTGTACTTTATTCCATTTATTATTTATCAAAAGAACGAGAATCACTCGGTCATTTTTATGTCTATTTACTTATGTTTATGGGCGCAATGCTTGGGGTGGTATTTTCTGATAATTTGATGGTTCTATATTTATTTTGGGAATTGACAAGTATCTCATCTTTCCTCTTAATTGCTTATTGGTATCATCGACGCCAATCGCGTTACGGTGCACAAAAATCGATGCTGATTACTGTAACTGGTGGAATAGGGATGCTTGCAGGTTTTATTATGCTGAGCAGTATGACAGGAACATTTAGCATTAGAGAGATTGTTGCTAACATTGGTCAATATACAGACCACACACTCTTTATTCCAGCAATGCTTTTGATTCTTCTGGGTGCTTTTACAAAGTCTGCTCAATTTCCATTTCATATTTGGTTACCAGATGCGATGGAGGCGCCTACGCCGGTTAGCGCCTATCTACACTCTGCCACTATGGTTAAGGCGGGTATTTATTTAGTAGCAAGGTTCACCCCTGTCTTTGGAGGTGATGCCGTCTGGTTCTGGGTGGTTAGTATTGTGGGTCTCGTCACTCTGTTTTGGGGGTCCTTTACAGCAATCAGGCAAACGGACTTGAAAGCATTGCTTGCCTATTCAACGATAAGTCAGCTAGGTTTAATTATGAGTTTGCTTGGTATTGGATCGGCAGCGCTCTATTTTGATGTTGCAGATGAGAACTCAGTATACTTCTCTTTGGCCATTTTTGCAGCCATATTCCATTTAGTAAACCATTCTACTTTCAAAGGTGCACTGTTTATGGTAGTGGGAATTGTCGACCATGAAACAGGAACGCGAGATATTCGTAAATTAGGCGGATTAATGACGATAATGCCAATTACATTCACCTTGGCCGTAATTGGCAGTTTTTCCATGGCAGGTCTACCTCCTTTTAATGGCTTTCTGAGTAAGGAAATGTTTTTTACGAGTCTTCTCCGTGTTACTGAGCTATCTTTCTTCTCAATTGAGACATGGGGCTTACTGTTCCCTATCATTGCCTGGGTAGCAAGTGTACTTACCTTTGTTTATTGTATGATCCTTGTATTTAAAACCTTTTTCGGGAAGTATCAACCAGAAAAGCTTGAGAAAGAAGCGCATGAAGCACCAATGGGAATGTTAATCTCTCCCGTCATTTTAGCTAGTTTAGTTGTGGCATTTTTCTTTTTCCCAAACATTTTAGGTGAATATATACTAGAGCCTGCATATGGAGCGGTTATGCCTACATTTGTTGAAGCGAATGTATTTGACCACAGTATCTATGCATGGCATGGATTTAATACCGAGTTAATGATGACACTTGGTGTAGTCGGATTTGGTATTGTTTTATATCGCCTGTGGCCGAGCTGGAAGGGGATCTATGCAATTTTCCCGGCGAAATTGTCACTCGACAGCCTATATAACAACTCGCTTCTCACTCTTGAAAGAGGATCAACAAGTATAACGAATCGTTATATGACAGGAAATATGTATCATTATATGGTGTATATTTTTATAACGATTATTGCTGTTGTGACAGCGGTATTTGCCTACACAGGAGCATTCCTTATTGATACATCAAATGATGCGCCTATAAGCATATACGAGGCATTCATTGCGATTGTAATGGCTGTCACGGCATTATCCATCCCATTCGCAAAATCGCGTCTAACAGGGATCTTGTTAAATGGTGTGCTTGGTTATTTGTTAGCTTTATTCTTTGTCTTTTTCCGAGCACCAGACTTAGCTTTAACACAACTTGTTATTGAAACTGTATCCGCATCATTGTTTTTACTTTGCTTTTACTTCCTACCAGAGTGGGAAAAAGAAAAACGTAGACCAAAAGTTAAGATGCTCAATGTTTTTATCGCACTTGCAGTTGGATCGCTTGTTACGATGATCGCGTTATCTGTTCAAAGCAATCGATTGTTTGATTCAATCTCTGCATTTTATGAGAATGCGTATGAACTTGCAGGGGCACAAAACATTGTTAATGCAATCTTAGGTGATTTCCGTGCTTTCGATACAATGCTTGAAGTAGTTGTTTTATTAATTGCCGGGCTAGGTGTTTACGTCCTAATTAAGCTAAAGTCGAACAAAGGGGGGCGTGACGTTGAAGGCGAATGATGTTATTTTACAGACCGTGTCAAAAGTAGCTGTATTTATCATATTGACTTACGGCGTCCATTTGTTTCTAGCTGGTCACTACGAGCCAGGCGGGGGTTTTGTTGGTGGTCTTGTGTTAGCTTCTGCATTTGTGTTGCTGTTGTTGTCTTTTGATAGTGATACGGTAAAAAAAGGAATGCCAATTGATTTTAAAATGCTTGCGGCAACAGGAGCGTTCTTATCCGTTGGAACAGGTCTAGCCGCTACTGCATTTGGTGTTCCTTTCTTAAGTCAAACAGAGGTCCATGCAACGTTACCTATTCTAGGTGAAATTCCACTTGCATCAGTTGTTTTATTCGAAGCGGGTGTTGCATTTGCGGTTATAGGTACGGTTGTGACAATAATTTTAAGTATAAGTGAGGATGTTTAGCTTATGGAAACAATGATGTCTGTTCTAGTCGGTATACTTGTGACTGTAGCGACGTATTTAATTCTTTCCAAAAGCTTGCTCCGTGTCATTTTGGGAACGGCAATTATGTCACATGCGGTGCATTTGCTTATTATGATCATGGGCGGCTTTTCGAGAGATTCTAGTGCCCCCTTGCTTGGAGAAGAAGCGGCTTCTTATACAGATGCACTTCCCCAAGCATTGATATTAACCGCCATTGTAATTAGTTTTGGTGTAACAGCCTTCTTCTTAGTGCTCGCTTATCGCACGTATAAAGAATTAAAAACGGATGATCTGACGAAGTTGAAGGGACATGATAATGATGAATAATTTGCTTGTATTACCTATGGTCCTTCCTTTGCTTGTAGGAATCATTCTCATCTTCTTACGGCCATTCGTTAAGACCCAACGTGTTATTAGCTTTATAACAATGTTGGGCACGTTTGCTATTAGTGTGTATTTATTGGTGATGGTTCAGCAGGGAGGTATTGTTACACTTGATTTTGGAGGATGGGCAGCCCCATTTGGTATATCTTTTGTCGGAGATAGTTTCTCGCTTTTACTTGTTGCAACAGCTTATCTAATAACGACAATTACTTTGCTTTATGTCTTTTCAACAATTGGAAAAGAGCGGGAGAATATGTTTGTTTACCCATTGATTCATCTTCTTCTCGCTGGTGTAGCTTGTTCTTTTCTTACTGGTGATTTATTTAACCTTTATGTTGGTTTGAAGTCATGCTTTTAGCATCGTATGCCCTTATTGTTCTTGGTGGAGAAAAAGCACAACTACGTGAATCGATTAAGTATGTGTTGGTAAACGTTTTTTCTTCTTTTGTCTTTTTAATAGGTATTGCATATCTGTATGGAGTACTAGGGACGTTAAACTTTGCTCATTTATCCATTCGCATTGCAGAAGTTGGTCAACCGCCAATTCTAACAACAATTGCCATTATCTTTTTGCTTGTATTTAGCTTAAAAGCTGGGTTATTGCTTTATTTTTGGCTTCCAGGTTCTTATGGAGCGCCGCCAATGGCAATTGCTGCTTTGTTTGGTGCGTTACTCACGAAAGTTGGTATTTATGCGTTGTTTCGTGTATTCACACTTTTGTTTTATCATGAGCCGGGCATTACGCATTCATTGTTAGGAATTATGGCGATACTGACTATGGTTGGAGGAAGCATTGGGGCAGTCGCTTATAATGATTTACGTAAGATCATTGCCTATAATGTCGTAATTGCTGTTGGTTTTATTCTAAGTGGATTAGCAATCTTTAATGCTACTGCAATTGAAGGCGCTATTTATTATCTAGTCCATGATATGATTGTAAAGGCGTTGCTTTTCTTATTAGTAGGCGCAACGATTTATCTTTCTGGAACAGCGCGGCTTGAACAAATGAGCGGGATGATTCGAAATTATCCTCTGCTTGGCTGGCTATTCTTCATAACAATGGTCTCCTTGGCTGGTATTCCGCCATTAAGTGGCTTTATTGGCAAGGTATATGTAGCTCAAGGTGCAATAGAGGGTAGTGCCTTTGTTTTGCTAGCAACTACACTTATTTCAAGTATCTTTGTGCTTTATTCATTGCTCCGTATCTTTAGAAATGTATTTTGGGGTGAAACAATTATTAGCAAAGATAGTATGATTCCAATGAAAAAGGAATGATCATCCTTGTGCTTTATTAGCAATTGCAACATTAACACTTGGTTTAGGTGTAGAAGGTATTGCTGATGTTGTTGCAGATGCAGCTGCTACACTAATGAACCCGGAAATATATATTGATGCTGTTCTTAATCAAGGAGGCGTCTAAATGACAATTTTGATTAGAAGAGGAGGTAGCTGGTTATGTTAGGACAGCTCTTGCTCAATATATTAATTGCATTCCTATGGGTGCTTCTTCAGGATGAAGACAGTTTTCAGTTCTCAACACTTTTTGGTGGGTTTTTAATTGGATTAGGAATCATTTATGTGATGCGTCGATTTTTCTTTAAAGAATTTTACTTGCGGCGTGTTTACGCAGCTTTTAAGTTGTTACTTATATTCATTAGAGAATTACTTACGTCAAGTGTGTTGATTATCAGACAAATCCTAAGTCCCAAAATAAATATTACCCCGGGAATTTTCACTTACAAGACTAAGCTTAAAGGAGACTGGGAGATCACTGCATTATCTTTGCTTCTCATGTTAACACCGGGTTCTGTTGTGATCGAAGTATCCCCTTCTAACGATGTCTTTTATATCCACGCAATGGATATCCCGGACTCAAAGAATGCTGTCCTTCGCGCGATGACGAAATTTGAGAATGCGATTATGGAGGTGACCCGGTAATGTTTCAAACGATATTAATTACAGCACTTGTATTGTTTGCTCTTGCAATAGGTATTGGTGCATACCGGATTATTAAAGGGCCTACCATGCCAGATCGGGTTGTTGCACTCGATATGATTGGTGTAAACCTTATTTCAGTAGCCGCGGTAGTATCCATCATTTTGGATACTAGAGCCTTTCTCGAAGTGATTTTGATTGTGGGCATTCTGGCATTTATCGGAACGATCGCTTTCTCCAAGTTTATTGAGAGGGGTGTCATTATTGAGCGCAAGCGCAACAGGTGAAACAATTGGAGCTATCTTCATTCTAGCAGGAGCAATAATGGCAGTCGTAAGTGCGGTTGGTGTCATTAGGCTCCCAGATGTATACACTCGTTCACATGCCGGAACAAAAAGTGCGACGCTCGCTGTATTATTAACTTTAACAGGTACATTCGTTTATTTTTGGCTTGCGGATCATTACATTAGTATTCGACTTATTCTAGGGATCGTATTTGTGTTTTTGACAGCGCCAGTTGCTGGTCATTTAATTGCCAGAGCTGCATATCGATCAAAAGTACCGTTAACTGAAACGAGTGTAGAAGATGAGTTGAAAAAAGTATTAAATGAAGAGAATTACAATGATCCATCGAAGACGACGGAGAAATAAAAAAAGGAGAGGACGGCTAATGCCGTCCTCTTCTTATGATCTTTTCCAATAAGGAGTTTGTTCGTAGTGTTGATAAATCAGCTCTTCGTAATCTGTAGAAAGCGGATCGTCGATATAATGCTCTGGAGCTGATTCAATCTTCTCTGTAGGCACATCAAGAATAACGCTATTATCAAACCAAGTGACTTCCTTAAGAGAATCCATTGTGACCACTACTGGTTCACGTTTTAAGAATCCGCCAGTATCGATAACGATATATCGAACATGCCAATCGTCTGCCTTATGAATAATGAAATCGATAATTTTACCAACTTCTCCACCCTTTGCATGGACTTTGCTCCCAATTAATTCATTTAAACTAAATAAATGTACTTGATTTTGTTCGTCTAATTGTTTCTCATCAGCCCCAGTCTTGGCTGCTTCAAGGGTTTCATCAGGGTTACGTTCTCCTCTTGGAATATAGACTGGTGGGATCAATGGAGCTCCAGTAGTTTGGTTAGTTCCATATGTTGTTGATACAGGAACCGCTGGTACATTCCAATAAGTTGGCCAACCATAATGATCATTTAATCTTTTTTCATAATCTCGATGGATCGGAGCCTGTTCTTCTGGCTTAGGACTATCTTTAATCTGCTTTTTTGTTGCATCAATCGCTATAGAAAGATCTTCTACATCTATATCTGTGAATGCATCTGGACTAAGAAGAACTTTCCCCCCGAAAAACCAGGTTCGTGTATTACCAACAAAATAACGTAGCATCAATGTATGCGTATCAACATAAAAGTCTTCAAGCAAGCCAAGTTCGCCGTCTGTGGCACGCATGGTAAAATTCTCTAGCCTTTTCGCATGAATAAGCATATTGATTCCTCCAAAGAATGTAGTACTTCTCTATAGCCTAAATTGGAAGAAGCAAAACCAATAAAGCATTAAAAACGAAAATTAACCCATGATTCGTTATAATAGGACAAAAGGAGGTTTCTGTATGAAAATAGCGGTTATCACTGGAGCAAATGCTGGAATGGGGTTTGCCACATCACTGGTTTTAGCAAATAGCGGAATGCATGTGGTTATGCTTTGCAGAAACAAGGAGCGAGGACAGAAGGCACTCGATCAACTGAATGCTCGTAAAAAGAATGGCAGTGCGGAACTAATACTATGCGATCTAGCATCATTAGCTGATATTCGCAAGGCCGCAGAGAAGATTCACGATCGCTTCGACCGCATTGATGTGCTTATTAATAATGCGGGTGTCGTTAGTCCACAAAGACAAGAAACACAAGACGGGTTTGAAATGCAAATTGGTGTAAACCATTTAGGACATTTTTTGTTAACAAATTTATTGTTACCAGCATTACGTCAATCTAAAGATGGTCGAATCATTATTGTTTCTTCAGGTGCTCACAAATGGGGACGATTCTACATAGAAGATCCTCATCTTCATGAAGGTTATAATGTGATGAAGGGCTATGGTCAATCAAAACTTTGTAATCTCTTATTTGCAAAAGAACTACTTTCACGACTCAATAACACAAATATATCAGTATTTACACTTCATCCAGGGGCTGTTTCAACCGACTTAGGAGTGGATCGCAAAACTGGGTTTGGTAAAGCGGTTCATAAGGTTTTCCGACCAATTTTTCAAACGCCACGGGAAGGTGCGGACACTGCCATTTATTTAGCTTTATCAAATAAGGTTACGGATAAACAAGGTCATTATTTTGTTAATCGCAAAACGGAAAAAACAAGCGAGCGAGCGAAAAGCAATGGTGACGCTTTGAGGCTTTGGAATTGGAGTGAAAAACAAACAAAGCTAAATGTAACTTGAAAGCAGAGAGCATCTGCTTTCTTTTTTAGGAACAATTTTAAAAAAGGGGTTAAAATGTAAGAGCAAAAGAAGTACAATAAGTGAGAAAGCGTTATCTTTATATGTGAGATCGATTTCATAGGAGGGGTTAAATTGAAATTAGGTGTATTTACAGTACTGTTCTCAGAAATGCCTTTTGAAGAGATGCTCGACCATGTGAAAAGCTTAGGGATAGAAACTGTTGAAATCGGAACAGGAGGTTATCCAGGAACAGCGCATTGTAATCCTGCAGAATTACTTGCAGACGAATCAAAAATGAAAGCGTTTAAAAAAGCCGTTGATGATCGTGGGTTAACCATTTCCAGTTTAAGCTGTCACGGGAATGCGTTGTCTCCAGATAAGGATTTTGCAGAAGCATGTCATAATACGTTTATAAATACGGTTCAACTTGCGCAGAAATTAGGAGTTCCTACAGTAACAACTTTTTCGGGGACGCCAGGGGCGTATGAAGGAGCGAAGCAACCAAGTTGGCCTGTAGCAGCATGGCCAAACGAACATGGGGAGATTTTAAAATGGCAATGGGAAGAGAAATTAATTCCTTACTGGAAAGAAATGGCCGAATTTGCCGATAAGCATAACGTGAAGATTGCACTTGAGTTACATGGAGGTTTTTTAGTTCACTCTCCTGCGACTTTGTTGAAATTACGTGCTGCGTGCGGTGGAGCAATTGGAGCTAATCTTGATCCAAGTCACTTATGGTGGCAAGGGATTGATCCTGTTGCAGCGATTAAAATTCTAGGTAAAGAAAATGCAATCCATTTCTTCCATGCCAAGGATACGTATATTGATCAAGAGAATGTGAACATGCATGGATTACTTGATATGCAGTCTTACGCAAATATGCAAGACCGAGCGTGGTATTTCCGGTCTGTAGGGTATGGACATGATGTGAAGACATGGGCAGATATCATTAGTGCACTACGTTTAGTTGGCTATGATGGAGCCGTTAGCATCGAACATGAAGATGGCTTGATGTCAATTGATGAAGGTTTTCAAAAAGCGATAAATACATTACAACAAGTATTGATAAAAGAAGCAGCACCAGATATGTGGTGGCTTTAGGAGGACAAGAAATGTCAAAAATCAAAGTTGCCGTTATTGGTTGTGGATCTATCGCGATTCATCGTCATGTACCTGAATATGCGGCAAATCTGAACGTTGAGTTAGTAGCTTTTTGTGATTTAAACAAAGAGGTTGCACAAAATCTAGCTGATCAATATGGCGTAACGAACGTATTTTCTTCCCATAATGAGTTGCTTGCGAATGTAGAAGTAGATGCTGTAAGCGTTTGTACACAAAATGTAGACCATGCTCAAGTATCGATTGACGCCGCGAATGCCGGCTGTCATGTATTATGCGAAAAGCCTATGGCTACCTCAATTGAAGATGCTGAAAAAATGATTGAAGCCTCGAAGTCAAATCAAGTGAAGCTGATGATTGGTCATAACCAACGTCTAATGCCACCTCATGTAAAAGCAAAAGAAATTCTTGCTTCTGGAAAGATTGGTAAGCCGCTCACTTTTAAGACAACCTTTGGTCATGGTGGTGCAGATTCTTGGAGTATTCAAGGGAAGGATACATGGTTCTTGAAGAAAGACAAGGCTTTTGTTGGAGCAATGGGAGATCTAGGCGTACACAAAATTGATCTAATCCGTTGGCTCTTTGACGACGAGGTAGTAGAAGTCGCTGCATTCGTTGAGACGTTGCATAAGGATTCTGATGTTGATGATAATGCGACTACGTTATTGCGAATGGAGAATGGAGCCTTAGGTACAATGGCAGCAAGCTGGACTTACTATAAAGGTGAAGACAATACAACAACTATTTATGGAGAGAATGGCGTACTTGAAATTCACGATGATCCACATGTACAAGTCATTGTGAAATTATTGATGGTTCAGTTGAGCGTTATTCTGTTGGTGCAATTGCAACAAATGAAGCTGGTGGTCAAGTTGCGAGTGGTGTAATCGATGAGTTTGTGTCGGCCATTATTGAAGACAGAGAACCATCCATATCTGGAGAAGAAGGAAAGAAATCACTTCGTGTAGTTTTAGCGGCGTTGCAATCAGCAGAGTCAAAAACATTTGTTTCAGTGAAGTAGCTCAATTAGGAGGGCTTAAATGAATTCAATCGGACTGGCACTTTATACATTACGCGATGAACTTAAAGAAGACTTTAAAGGAACTCTTCAGAAAGTAAAAGAAATTGGCTATTCAGGTGTAGAGTTCGCGGGTTTTGGCGATTACTCTGCCAATGAAGTGAAAAATATGCTTGAAGAAATTGGGATTGAGGCATGGTCGAGCCATGTTCCCATTGAACAGTTGCGCAACAAATTAAGCGATGTAATTGAATATCATAAAACAATTGGAGTTCAATTTATCGTGTGCCCTTACTTGTCAGAAGAAGAGAGGGAATCAAGAACTCATTATTTCAATCTCGCTGAGGAGTTCGAAGAAATTGGTAATCAGATTAGAGAAGCCGGTTTCATTTTTTGTTATCATAACCATGATTTTGAATTAGAATTATACGATGGTGAGTATGGGTTAGATATATTATTAAGAGGGACCAGAACAAACAATATGCAGCTCGAATGTGATACATTTTGGGTCGAATTTGCTGGTGTAGACGCAAAATCATATTTGACCAAACACGCTAATCGAGTACCTATAATTCATTTGAAAGACATGAAAAAAGATGGTGGAACATTTGCAGAAGTTGGTGAAGGAAAGCTTGATATCTCTGGGATTATTCAGGCGGCTAAAGAAGCAGGGACTTCATATTTTATCGTTGAACAAGATAAATGTGACGTCCGCCATTAGAAAGTGTTGAAATTAGCTTTAACAATTTGAAACACAAGTAAGTAAAAAAGAGCTTTCCTTAGGAAAGCTCTTTTTTAGTTGCGATAACCAACCGAAGTAGCACCTACACGAATTGCTAAAGCGTGTAGAGCTTTATCTAACCTTCTTTTTGTATATTTCGTTTGTTGAAAGCTTTTATTTAATACGATATTATGAATCCACAACTTCTTTTCTGATCGGTCAAAGTAGGGAGAAACTTGGCCTACTAATTCTCCATCCCAGAGAATGGGCATGCCATAAGGACCGACGATTCGTTTTGAATCGGGAACGTAAATTTCCCAGCGGTAATAAAAGTCATAGACATCCATTAGTCGTTCTCTTCTCCAAAGAAGAGGGTCTAGAGGCGAGAGAAAATCGACACCTGTTGGTTGATCGTTTTCTGCTGAAAGTAATGCCTCTGTATCTTCTGTTAGAATTGCGTACGGTCTTTTAATTCCTTTGATTGATACCTCTGTAAATTGATTGCGGTTAATAGCTAGTTGGTGCAATTGTTTGCGAGTTTGTGCTGGATGCTTTTGCCAACCATATCTAGGGTCGTCATGACTAAATAAGCGATAAGCGCGAGCGAATTTAAATTGAAGCGCCGTTGCGCGCTCACTAGGGCTTGAATATTCCTCTTCTAATAGTAATTTCTTTGGGATTGAATCTTCTGTGCGAGCAAAAAAACGCATTGATCCCTTTCTTTGAGTTACTTGGATCTTCCCTGTATAAAATAAAAGCTGTAGTGCATGGCTGGATTCTTTCGTCGTGGCAGTTCCAGTGTCCCAACCTCCTTGGACTTTCTTTGTGCTAGCGAAAGCGGAGGATGGAAGAGGACCTTCATCGGCAAGTCTAGATAAAATAATATTAATCACTTCTGATAAATTGGATAATTCTTTTGATAATTTATCGGTAAGCTGTCGGCGGACATCTGCAAACAATGGATAGTTGTTAATTGGCAATAAACAAGCCGCCTGCGCATAGTATTCAAAAGCCTGACCGTCGGTTAATACTTTCTCTAAAGAGCCGTTATGATAAGATGGCATACGCAAACTTGCTGTTAAGTGATGGTTTCGTTCAATTATCGCTACAGGGTCCAATTGAATAGCTTCAAGGTTCGTTAACAGTTCAATGCTAGTATTGAACTTAGGTTTAATTAATTTCTGATGTAGAAAAGCTTTAGCTGTTTGCTTAGATATTGTAATCAAACACATCACGTCCTGTTCACTTATACGTTGTTTTGTGTAGTATAACAAAACTTGAAGATAGAAACAGAAATTAAGAAAGAAGGGCCATATACTTCATGAAAAAACCGGTTTGAAAATATGGATCAAATACATAACCATCACCGTATGTCTGATTTTATACGATGGTATAAAGAGCGCTTCAGAAAAAATAAAGACTTGGAAACAATAATTGAAGTTAATGAGAAACCAGAACTAACAAAGCTTCATAAAGAAGAAAGGGACTCCATTACATGGGCTGGGCATGCTACTTTTTTAATTCAGATTAATGGAATGAATATCTTAACTGATCCAGTTTGGTCAAAATTCATGGGTACAACTAAACGCTCAGTCCCGCAACCTATTCCACTTCATATCTTGCCTGCCATTGATTTTGTTTTAATTTCTCATGGTCACTATGATCATTTAGATTTTAAAACGCTGAAAAACCTACCTGGAAATCCACATCTTTTAGTGCCATCAGGTCTAAAAAATGTATTTCAAAAAAAAGGATGGCCAGAAGAAGTAGTGACAGAACTTCATTGGTGGGATTACATCGTTATAAACGAATTAACTTTTACATTTGTTCCTGCTCAACATTGGGTACGTAGAGGGATATTTGATATGAATTTAAGCCATTGGGGTGGTTTTGTTATAAGTTCTAAAGAAAAGACGATTTATTTTGCAGGAGATAGCGGGTACTTTCGAGGATTTAAACAGGTTGCAGAGAAACTGCCTTCGATCGATTATGCTTTATTACCTATTGGCGCGTATGAACCAGAGTGGTTCATGGAATTAGACCATATGGCGCCCGAGCAAACGGTACAGGCTTTTATCGATTTGAAAGCAAAGCAATGTATACCGATGCATTATGGTACATTCCGCCTCGCTGATGACACTGGACCAGAAGCATTAAAGCGTTTTGAACAAGAATGGACGCGACGAAACTTAAAGTCAGAACAAAAAAGTGTACTCTCAATAGCGAGCACACTATGGATATAGGTTGTATTAGGCGGCTTCGCTTTTTTGTTTCTCTTCATTTCGGATAAAACCAAAATGAGAAAACCACATAAGTAAAAATATTGGAATGGATACGCCGAAAAACGGAAGAACGCCTGGGAACTGAAGCATTAGAAATGATAGAGCTGCTAGTGAAAGAAGCATTGTAATACTTAAAAACGGGCGTACTACTGCGTGTAATACAGCGTGTTTTAGCAACTGGCCTATACTAAGCTCGTAATGGACAAAGACACTAAACGCATAAAAACAAGTTAGGGCATAGAGCAGGCAAAGCAGTAAGAGTGGCAAGGAAAGCATGGTGATATATGGGTTTGTGTGATTATAGACAAATAATATATCGACGATAAGCACAAAGCCAACAATGGTTAGCGTAAAACCAATCCCCTGAACTTTCCAATAATCTTTTTTAAAATAAGAAAGAAATGTTTTGAATAAGGGTAAGTCACTCTCGCCCCTGATCCATTGTCTTGTTAGGGCAAATGAAGCTTGAGTAGCCGGGAACAATCCACCTACAACTAACCCTGCAATAGTGAAGCCAATCCATAGTAAGTTAAGTGCGGCTAACCTCATAATCCATTCGGCAGCTCTATATATACCGCCCATAAGACCATTCATTTCCATAACTTTAACCACCTTTATGAAAGCGTTATCTTAATTGTACCATAAAAATAAAAGAACGAACTGCTGAAATCAACAGTTCGTCTTAAAACAAGTGAATTTATTTTAAATTTTTAACAACTTCTTTTGTTTCGATTGTACCTAGATCATAAATAACTTCAAACAATTCTTGTAGCTCGTTGTCGGTTGCTTCTTTGTCCTCATCTGCTTTCTTTTCCTGGAAAGGTCGTTGGAAAAGCTCTTCCTGCCGAAAATCATTGGATTTAATTTGTTCGATCAATGCTTCAATTTTATCTACTTCATTATTTGTGGCATAAATCTCATATTGAATTGTGTTATCAGGTGTTTTGAAGGTGGAAATTTGCATCATAGCCATATCGATTGTAACAAAATAACGTTCTCTTGACATTTTAAATTGCCTCCTCTTGTGTCTCGTATAAAGTTGATACCCGATTCTGTTTTGTTTACACATGCTAATTTAATCGAGAAGATTTAATATATGTTTTAAATAAAAAAATGAAGGGTAGTGTTTATTAAACTCCAGCTCCTAAAAATTGGATAGTGATGCAGGCTGTACTTTATCATAATGGAGAATGTATTCACATAGAATAAAGGCGACAATGAGAAAGGGACAGTCTTAATTGCCAAATTTTGAAAGATTACCTTCGTGAAATTAATTCTTGATCTAGACAAGCTATGATATAGTGAAGAGATCATATGACCATTAGGAAGGTAATCTTATGTATAAATCAACCATGGCATTTATCTGTATGATGATGCTCACTACAGGTTGTTCCGGGATAGGTAGCGTCACCAAGTTGCCATTAAAAGAAGAGCCGAGTTTAAAAAGTACTTCATTTAACGAAGAGGATCCAATGTACCTTCAAGCTCATCTTTTTAATGAAGTAATAAAGGTAAGCGGTCAACCAACAATAATGAATCCCGACAATTATGTTGCAAATGTAAATAGGGATTTTAAATTACCGGCAGACTATAAACCGGAAGATTTAGTTATTCCGAATATTCGTTTTTCTTTTGATTATATCGACGATCGTCGCTACGTAAGAGAGGATGCAGCAAATTCACTTGAACAACTTTTTGAAGCAGCAGAGGATGATGGGTTTATCTTGTATGCGATTTCTGGTTACCGTTCCTATGAACGACAAGAGGTATTATATGAAGAAGCCCAATCGGTTCAAGGTAAGAATCAAAGCCTTGTTGCAATGCCAGGACATAGCGAACACCAGACAGGACTCGCTATCGATATTTCCAGTGCATCTATTAACTATGCTTTAAGTAAGAAGTTCGGTGAAACGGAAGAAGGCAATTGGGTAAAAGACCATGCTCATCTCTTTGGATTTATTATTCGTTACCCAGAGGGGAAAGAAGAAGTAACGGGATATAGTTATGAACCGTGGCATTTAAGATATGTTGGTGATATTGCTACTGACATTTATGTTAGGGAGTATACCCTTGAAGAATATTTGGAAGTTGTAAAGAAAATGTAAAAGTGGTGTGAAAGTGCATTATGTCCGTGAAACTATATTCAAGGAAGTTTTTTTTTGATAAACTATTTGCTTGTAACGTATTTATTGAGATAAGCATTAGAAAACCCAAATAGAGAAAAAGGGTCACACTCGTTTGAACTGAGAGGAGACTAGCGAAATGACAAAAATAAAAGCTGGTTTCAGGAGGTTGCAATTCTTCTGGCTGGCCGTCGCTTTATTATCGATTACAACATATGTTCTTTACAAAGTGGCTTTTACAATTCCCACAGAAAATATGATGCAGGAATTTCTACTGTTTATTAACCCAATTAGTTCATCTGTTTTACTAATCGGGATTGCTTTGCTTTTTAGAAACAAAGCTCGCAACGTGATGGTAGTCGTTTTATCCTTTATTGGATCCTTTATTTTGTATGGAACTTGCTGTTTTATCGATTTTATTCAGACTTTTTAACATTACCGGTGTTATTACAAACAAACAACATGCAGGATTTATCTTCAAGTGTCTTTGAATTAATGAGCATTTGGGATATATTCTTATTTTCAAATGTACTTGTCCTAGCAGTGCTTGTCGCTAGAAGGAAAGTACCAGTTGTAGGTCGCTTAAAACGCGAACCAATCTTGATTTTTTCGCTTGCAATCCTATTGTTTTTAGGTAATTTAACACTAGCGCAAACAGAACGTCCTCAATTACTAACCCGTTCATTTGACCGTGATATGATTGTGAAAAATATTGGTGTTTTTAATTTTCATCTATACGATATCTTTTTGCAATCCCAGTCAAGAGCACAGCGTGTCTTAGCTGATAGCTCAGATATTATTGAAGTAAAGAATTATTTGCAAGCAAACCGGACAGAGCCTGATCCGGACATGTTTGGTGTTGCAGAAGGCAAAAATGTTTTTATGATATCTCTTGAGTCATTACAAAGTTTTGTGATTGATAACGATGTGAATGGACAGGAAGTAACACCATTTTTAAACCAATTAAAAGAGGATAGTTACTATTTCGAGAATTTTTATCACCAAACAGAACAAGGTAAAACGTCTGATTCGGAGTTTATTGTGGCGAATTCAATGTTTGGAAGAAGCAGTGGTGCTGTTTTCTTTACGCACGCGCAAAACGACTATAATGCCACTCCAGAAATACTTGGGGAAAATGGCTATTATTCATCGGTGATGCATGCGAACAACAGGACTTTTTGGAATAGAGACGTTGTTTACGACACTTTGGGCTACGATCATTTCTACGACGTATCTTACTATGATGTCACAGAAGATAATTCCGTTGGTTGGGGATTAAAGGATCGTGAGTTCTTTGAGCAATCGATCGACCTTCTAAAAGAACAGCCACAGCCGTTTTACTCAACGTTTATTACGTTAACAAATCATTTTCCGTTTGAATTAGATGAAGAAGATAAAATGGTGGATGAGTTTGATTCTAATAGCGGAACGTTGAACAGATACTTCCCAACGGTTCGTTACATGGACTATGCTGTGGAACAATTCTTTGTGGATATAAAAGAAGCAGGGCTGTATGAGGATAGTATCTTTATTTTATACGGCGATCATTATGGTATTTCAGGCAACCATAATGTAGCAATGGCTGAATATCTAGAACAAGATGAAATTACTCCTTTTGATTCTGTACAGTTACAGAGAGTGCCTTTGTTTATTCATATTCCAGGGCACGAGGGTGAAACCATTGATACAGTTAGCGGACAGATTGATATACAGCCAACGTTGATGCACCTGCTTGGTATGTCGACGAAGGAAGATATCCAGTTTGGTTCCGATTTGTTTTCACCAGAGAATGAATCGTATGCAGTCCTACGTAATGGAAGTTTTATCACTGATGACGTCGTATGGACGAACAACACTTGCTATGATAAAAGTACAGGTGAGCCACTGGAAGAAGGCGAAGTAGATGCTTGTGAAGAGTTTGCACCGAGAGCAGCCTCTGATTTAGAATTCTCGGATAAGATTATTTATGGAGACTTACTTCGTTTCTACGAGCCAGATAATCAAAACTTAGTTGAAACCGAATAATAAAAAAGCCGTCGCAATTGCGATGGCTTTTTTGTACACTAAGGAAGAAATGAGGTGTGGTAATGAGAAGAAGTAATCGATTTTGGTTCATTTTAATTGCGAGTATTGCAGGAGTTTATGCCGTTGTTTACTGGCTTGTATCAGGAGATTTGCGATGGCCCTAACACGTTGTTAATCAGCTTGAATACCGTGGGCATTAACCCCACCCAAGGCTGTGATGACGGTTGTGGCAAAACCGGTTGCGATTACCGCAATCGTTGACAAGATAATCTCGTCCATTGTTACAATTGAAATGCCAGCAACAACAGCACCTAAATCAAACCCAACAATGAGGACGCCGACATTCCAGGTTGTCTTAGCAGAAATCATTTGGCTAATAAGTCAAACCCTCCTGTGCTAATATCAAGCAAAAACATGATTCCGGCACCAACGCCAAGCATTAAACCACCAATAATTGCACTAGGCAGTGGGGGAAGAATAGGCGTTACTGGAATAAAAGCGGCGAAGTAATCGATCATTAAAGAAGAAACGATCACTCCAGCAAGTGAGTTATAAAAGAACGGGCGGAAGTAAATCCAAGCTAAAATATAAATTGGGATGCTAACGACAATGATTGTCATGCCAACGGGAAAATTCCAAATGTAATGGGCGATAAGCCAACGCCTATTATCCCTCCATCCAGCAAATGGTATGAAACGAAGAAAAAGTTAATGCCTATGCTAATAAGCAGGCACCCTGTCAACAATATGCTTACATAACGAATTCCTTTTATCACTTAATCACCCTCATACAATCAGTAGCCAAGCTCTCTTCATCTTATGCGGACAACTATAAGGCTATGACGGTGATACGATCGAAAAGCAGTTTATCGAAAAGAAAGAAGGATTAATAATAAGTTGCGCTAAACCGTGCGTATAGAATCGCTAAAAGGATAATTGCTCCAACAACAATCGCTATTCTCTTCAATATTTTATTGCGTCGGTTGTTTTTCCAACGATTAGGATTAAATGAAACGTCATCATCATCGATATACACCTTTCGTGTGCGGTTGACACTTCCTTTTTGATAGTAAGGTTTTGAGCCGCGAAGAAACAGTGGAGCAAGTAGGGCACCAAATGCTAAACCAAATAGATGAGCCAATATGTTTATGTTAGCTCCTAAAAATGTCATCACTAGTGAGATAACAATGATTGGAAAAATTGTTTGAGCTGACTGACGATCAAGTAAGTCGTTTCTGTATAAATACATAAAGAGAAATACGCCAAACAAACCAAATATAGAGCCAGAAGCACCGACGTGTAAGTAATATAAATCCTGCAAATAGAAAGTAACAACATTTGCCAGGATGCCGGGGATAAGATAAATAAGCAGAAATTTAAATCTACCAAGCATGGTTTCTAAAGCTGGTGCAAAAATGATTAAGGCAAACATATTAAACAAAAGATGAAAAAAGGAACCGTGCAAAAAAATTGGGGTCACTAGGCGCCAGTATTGACCGTTAGCAATGCCAGCATTGTAACCGACGCCTAAATCGCGCCAAATGAATCCTGACGGTAGTAAAATTAATAGGAAATGGATTGATACAGTTAATGCCACGATACCACTTACGACAGGGTAATTACGGATATAGGAAGAAAACGTCTCATTTCGGATGAACATAGGGTCTCTCCTTTTTATGGTTCTGGTTAGAGTAAGAACTTGCGTTGTTTATTATATCAGTTCGCTAGGTAGTCGCATAATATTGTTAATTGAAGGATGGGAAAAGTGATCGTAGGGATCGGGTTGGACATCATCGAGCTTGAAAGAATTAAGTCAGTGTTGCAGAGGCAACCTCGTTTTGCCAAAAGAATTTTAACTCGAACTGAGTTAAGTCAAATGAACAATTTAACGCCGTATCGGCAAACGGAATTTTTAGCGGGGCGTTTTGCTGCTAAAGAAGCATATGCAAAAGCAAAAGGAACTGGAATTGGGGCTTACCTTTCATTCCAAGATATTGAGGTAGTTATTGAGGAGAGTGGAAAGCCTGTTATTGTCAGTGGGGTGGTTGGAGAGAAAGCTCATCTATCGATTACGCACTCCAATCAATTTGCGGCAGCTCAAGTGGTAATTGAAAGTTTCAGGTAACTTGTCAATACTCGTCTGCATATTGCTTGACCTTCGCTCATATAGTTTACAGCAACAGGGTATTGGACTCGCCGTCTAATTCCTAATGTGAGCTGAAGGGGTGAAGGAAGGCATGACAAAAGCAAAGGTGTGGCTTAGTGTATTCACTGTTATGATGGTGCTTGTATTAGCAGCTTGTGGCGAGAAATCACAAGAAGATGTTATGAACGATGTGGAGGAAGCACTGGAAACAACAAATGGATACAAATCAACAGCAACAATGAAGCTGGAGACTGGTCAAGAGCCTCAAACGTATGATGTGGAAGTTTGGCAAAAGGACAATTCATATTATAAGGTAGACTTAAAAAATACTGCCAATGATCAGAGCCAAATTATTCTAAAAAATGAAGAAGGCGTTTTTGTATTAACACCTGCATTGAATAAAACATTTCGCTTTCAAAGCGATTGGCCAAAAACAAGTAGTCAGGCATATTTATATGAATCGCTGTTAAGAGATATTAGCCTTGATGCTGATGTGAATTTTGCGCAAGATGACAACCATTATGTTTTTAAAACAGCCACAACCTACCAAAACAAGAATTTAAATAGCCAAGAAATTCGTCTGAATAAAAAAGATCTAAGTCCTGCTTCAGTCAAAATAATGGATGCTGATAACAATGTACTTGTTGATGTCGCGTTTACGGAATTTGAAAAAAATCCTTCTCTAGCTGTTGAGGATTTTGATACTGAAAAAGCAATGACAGGCGCGCAAATGTCGGAACCGACAATGGCCACTTCAGAAGAAATGGATAATGTGAAAGTGCTTTATCCAATGAGTATCCCTGAAGGAATTGAAGGGGATGTTCAACCAACTATTGTTGAAAATGGTGATCGGAAAACATATGTGCAGCAATATAGTGGTGAGAAATCATTCACACTTATTCAAGAAAATAGCTTAACGGTTCCAACATCGGCAAACCCTTTGAATTTAATTAAAGGCCAGCCAATTGATTTAGGTTTTACAATTGGCTTCCAATCAAGTGATCGGATAATGTGGTCTTATGAAGGATCTGACTTTTCTTTGATATCTCAAGATTTTGCTGAAGATGAAATGGCGGAAATTGCCCGTTCGGTTACTGGAGTAACTGAAAAATAAAAAAAGCTGTGTGCTGTTCGAACTGCACCTCGAGAGTTAGAAATAACCGAGGTGCAGTTTTTATATTTATAATAAATAGTTGCATGTAAGGAGTTTTTTGATGAAAGCCTGAAATGTATTGGTGAGTCTTGTATTTAGATGCTGGTCAATAGGAAAAGTTAAATGGATCAGAATTGCATGAAATAGAATGCCTCCTTACCGCATAAAAATGAATGTAACGGGGACAATGACGACAAGGAGATTCATGAGATTAATTGAAGGCGTACAAATGTATTAGGATAAATGAAAGAATTTATAAAAATGACTTTGCAAAGAGGTTACGGCAATGCTATGATAAACGGTGTATAACTTGTAGCTAAATATTTTTATATGATCACGTACTGAGTTGGCTAAAAAAGCCTTACACTGAATTAAATGAGGTGGATGCTGTGCTTGAGCAGGAAAAATGGAACGATTATGATGACGCCTTCGATTCAAGAAATAAGGATCGTGGAGATTTAAAAGCAGAAATTCGTGAGTCGATGCAACAAGGCTATATGGAGATGGCGAAAATCAATCTAACAATTGCATCAGAAGCCTTTCTTGCTGAGGAGGAAGCGAACCATACGCTGACGCGTCTCGTTAGTGGGGTGTAGCCTTTGATAGTTAAACGCGGAGATGTATACTTTGCGGATCTGTCCCCTGTAGTTGGTTCTGAACAAGGCGGGGTCAGACCTGTGCTTATTATTCAGAATAATATTGGGAACCGTTTTAGCCCAACTGTTATTGTCGCCGCCATTACGGCACAGATTCAAAAAGCAAAACTTCCAACACATGTAGAGATTAATGCAAGTAAGTATGGATTTGATCGGGATTCTGTTATTTTGCTTGAACAAGTACGAACGATTGATAAGCAAAGGTTAACTGATAAGATCACTCATCTTGACGATAAGATGATGCGTTCAGTAGACAAAGCGTTAACGATTAGCCTAGGACTTATTGATTTTTAGGAATTGAATATATATGGTAGCCCCGCCTAAAAAGCGGGTTTTTGTTGTTGCTCATCAAAAAATAAGAGGAAATATCGCTTGTGACGATAAATCTTTGCAACAGACGCCAACTCGTGAAATAATAACAATAAGGATGTACAATCGGAAGGAGTAGGCAAATGCAGTCTTATATTGTCTCATATCTTTTAGAAAATCGGACGAGACTTATGGATGAGTGGAGAAATGAACTCTTGCAACTGCGCTCAGAGAATTATTTGAAGTCTGTATCCGATGAGGCATTTGAGCGTATGAATAATGAATTTATGGAACTAATGGTCGAAACGGCAGACGAAAAAGGAGAAAATTTTGATTCAGCGTTGAACGACTATGTGCATCGTTACATTCAAAATGGCGGTTCTTTAAATTACTTGTCAAGAGCGATGCATTTATTTCGACGTATATGCCACAATTTAATTACTGAGTCTGATTTTGGATCAGAGGATTCATTAAAAGTCCTGTTTGAATTAAACGATTGGATAGATAATCGGGTCGATCGTATTGTTAATGATTATGCGGATGCATGGGATTTTACGGTTGAAATGCAAAAGCTGTCTTTATTGGAACTATCAGCACCTCTTATTCCTGTGTTTGAAGGTATCACGGTAATGCCTCTAATAGGGAGCGTAGATACAACTAGGGCAAAATTAATAATGGAGAACCTACTTGAAGGTGTAATTGAACATCGTTCAAAAGTGGTTTTGATTGATATTACGGGAGTCCCTGTTGTTGATACGATGGTAGCTCACCATATTATTGAAGCATCAGAGGCTGTTCGTTTAGTAGGAACAAAATGTATTTTAGTTGGTATAAGACCAGAGATTGCACAAACAATTGTAAATTTAGGAATAGACCTTACGAAATTTCCTACTAAAAGCACCTTACGTAAAGGCGTCGTAACAGCTTTGGAAATGATAGGGAAAAACCTGACGGATGTGTAATTGGAAGGAGAAACGAAAATGAGAATTCCAATACTAAAATTGAATCAGTATTTATTAATAAGCATACAAATTGAGTTGGATGACCAGACGGCTCTTCAGTTTCAAGAAGACTTGCTCGGTAAAATCCACGAAGAAGGCTCAACTGGCGTTGTTATTGATTTGACGAGTGTCGATATGATTGACTCGTTTATTGCAAAAGTGTTGGGAGATGTTGTCGACATGTCCAACCTAATGGGTGCGCGAGTTGTATTAACTGGGATACGCCCTGCCGTTGCCATTACTTTAATTGATATGGGAATAAAATTAGAGGGTGTATCAACAGCATTGGACCTTGAACAAGGGCTCGCAAGTTTGCAACAGGAATTGGAGGGTTAGATATGGATAATACCCAATCCTGTGTAGAAGTAAACAATGAATGGGGAATAGTAGCCGCTAGACAAGCGGGGCGTGACCTTTCAAGGCAAATTGGATTTGGTAATGTTGATCAGGCTCGTATTACGACAGCGATTTCCGAACTGGCACGGAATATCTATCTTTATGCTAACCGTGGAGAAATTCGTTTAGAGATTGTAGAATCCCCTTCAAATACAAGAGTGAAACAAGGGATACGTGTAATAGCATCAGATGAAGGTCCTGGAATCCAAAACATTAGACAGGTTATGGTGGATGGTTTTACGACATCTAGTGGTTTAGGGGCTGGACTTCCTGGTGTGAAACGACTGATGGATGAATTTACAATTGATTCAGAAGTGGGCGTTGGAACGACGATAACAGCAACGAAATGGACACGATAAGGAGGACTGTGAATGCCTATTACAGACCATAAGTTAGAGTTGTCCTACAAACGCATATTGAAGGATTTCCTAGAAAATCAATCAGAGGAAAGCCTATATGAAGCTCAAAAAATCAGCAAATTTCTTCTGGAGCAAAAAATTTCTCCGGAAGAATTTGTGAGTACCCATTTTAAAATTCTTAATGAGGTATTGCCGACTCTAGATAAAAAAGTACAAGATTCATTTGATCTATTATTAGAGGTAATGATGGGTTATGGATTAGCATACCAAGAGCATCAAATTCTACGAAATCGTCAACAAGAACTTGAATCAGAAATCGATGTTGCTGCAAATATGCAACAAACATTGCTTCCTCAAGATAAGCCTAAAGCACAGTTTATAGATGTTGGGGTTATTTGTGTTCCCGCTAAAAAAATGAGCGGTGATTATTATCACTATGTCCACGATGACAATAAGGGACTAGGATGGCGATTGCAGATATTATAGGAAAAGGTGTTCCAGCTGCTTTATGTATGTCTATGATTAAGTATGCAATGGATAGTTTACCTTCTGAACAGCAATTGCAACCTTCGTTATTGCTCGAAAACTTAAATCGCGTAGTAGAGCAAAATGTTGACGACAGCATGTTTATTACGATGATGTATGGATACTATAACAGAACAACATCTGATTTTCATTATTCTGGTGCGGGTCATGAGCAGGGTTCTTTTATCGTGCAGATGAAGATACATTTGAAGAACTAAGGGCGAAAGGGCTTGTATTAGGTGTTTCTCGAAAGACGACATACAAAGAATACATTCGTCACCTAGAAGTAGGAGACTTTGTGGTGCTTTTATCAGATGGAGTCACGGAATGCCGCATCGGTGATGAATTTATTGAACGAGAAGAAATTACAAATCTAATTCGTAAGTATATCCATTTGCCCGCGCAAGAAATCGTCGATAATGTGTACGAAGAGTTAATGAAACTGCAGGACTTTGTACTTAGAGATGACTTTACGTTGATTATTTTACGGAGAAAGGTTTAGAAATGACTAGTGAGTGGTATGAAATATAAACGGAAGTTATTTGCCTGAGGAGGAAACATAACATGAACCTTTCAATACGATCGGAACAAGTAGATCGCACTTATCATATACATTTGGCAGGGGAAATTGATGCGTATACTGCCCCCCAACTGCGTGAATCGTTATTGCCGTTAGCTGAAAAAGAGGATTATGAAATCAATATTCATCTTGATGAAGTTGAATATATTGATAGTACTGGATTAGGTGTGTTCGTAGGAGTATTAAAGGCAACCGATGCTAATGGTAGTAATTTAACATTACTAGGCATGTCTTCACGAATTAGAAGGTTATTTACGATTACGGGTCTGGACGAAGTGATTACTATTAAGGGCGCTAAGGAGGGCAGAATTAATGGAACAACATGACAGAATTCATTTAGAGCTGCCTGCAAAACCTGAATATGTGAGCATTGCGCGTTTGTCTGTATCTGGGATCGCTAATAGACTTGGGTTTTCCTACGATGATATTGAAGATATAAAAATCGCAGTGGCAGAGGCATGTACAAATGTTGTTGAACATGCCTATTCAGAAGAGGGCTTTATTTCTTTAGCTTGTTACATTTATGAAGATCGAATTCAAATCGTGATAGCCGACCAAGGTAAAAGTTTTGATATTCATGAGGTTGAAAGCCGTTTAGGCCAGTAGATGCCAAAAAGCCCGTTGGAGATTTGAAGGAAGGAGGGCTTGGGTTATTCCTCATTAGCACGTTGATGGATAAAGTCGAAATTAACGAAGATAACGGTGTAATGCTTGTCATGACAAAGTATCTATATGAGAGTGAGGTGGAGGAAAGTGTCGACGGAATCTCTTCCTTACAATCAGAACAAGGATGATATTTATCTTTGGATCGAGGAATACCAGCGTACTGGCAATGAGGAAGTCCAAATACGCCTCGTCAAACATTTTGAGGCGTTAGTAAGGTCGTTATCCCGCAAATTTTCAAAAGGAAGAGAGTATGATGAAGACTTGTTCCAAGTTGGAATGGTCGGTCTGCTTGCTGCCTTAAATCGATATAATGAAGAGTATGGAAGAAGTTTTGAATCGTTTGCTGTACCTACTATTGTGGGTGAAATTAAACGATTTATCCGTGATAAAACGTGGAGTGTTCATGTACCAAGACGAATTAAAGAACTTGGACCAAAAATAAAAAAAGCCGCAGATGCTTTAACAATTGAACTTCAACGTTCTCCGCTTGTGAATGAAATTGCTGAATACTTACAGGTCAGCGAGGAAGAAGTCTTAGAAACAATGGAAATGAGCAAGAGTTATCAAGCTCTTTCGTCAATCGCTCATTGGAAGCTGATCAAGAAGGCGGCGAAGTAACATTACTCGATTTAGTTGGAAATGAAGACAGAGGTTATGAGCAAGCTGATCAAAAGATGTTAATTGAAAAAGCGTTCCAAGTTTTAAATGAACGTGAGAAAGAAATCTTGCAATGTACGTATTATGAAAACCTTAGTCAAAAAGAAACTGGTGAGAAATTAGGTATTTCTCAAATGCATGTTTCAAGGCTACAACGACGTGCGTTACAAAAACTACGTGACTCTATTCGAATCGAACCAACGGAGATTTTTTAATGGTCACGTATTATAAAGATAATTATACTGATATTGCAACGGTGCAACGAACAAAACCTGGAAATCTCGTGTGTGGTGATGCCCACATTGTGATGCAAACGGAGGAGTATTCTATTTGTGCCGTGGTTGATGGTTTAGGCAGTGGTAGGGGAGCTCATGAGTCAGCTGAAAAAGCAGTTCAAGCAATAAAAGAGCATCATAAAGAAACCACTGTGGAGATTCTTCAACATTGTAATACATCGCTCTCAAATGAGAGAGGTGCGGTTATTACTTTGCTTCATATTGATTATGTGAATAGCTTGTTAACGTATTCTAATTATGGGAATATCGGTTTTATTCTTTATTATCCAGATGGTACAGTAATTCAGCCGATGCCCAAACGTGGATACTTATGTGGTAGAAAGCAAAAAATCGATAGTGAGCAGTATGAGTACAAAGCTGGATCAACATTTGTAATGTTTTCAGATGGTGTTGAGAAGTTACCATCAAAGCAATCGCTTGTCACTCATTTTGAAGATAGTGATGTAATTTCCGAAAAACTTTATAGTGTGAATGATGATGCGACTTTAATGGTTGGTAAATTAAAATAAGCACAATGGTCTCAGGAGACAATGTGCTTATTTTTTATGTCTCTTTTTTTATGCTATTATGAAAAGAAGGATGGAGGATGGTTCATTATGGAAAAGCTAATACATTCAACAGTGCAGGAAACTGGTATTGAAAAAAAACAGGTTCAACAAGTCATCTCTCTTATTCAAGAAGGGAATACGGTGCCGTTTATTGCAAGATATCGCAAAGAGCAAACGGGTGGACTAGACGAATTACAAATAAAAGAAATAAATGATACATACGAATACGCTAAAAACGTTCACCAGCGACAAGAAGAAGTGCTGCGACTTATCGACGAACAAGGGAAATTGACGGATGAACTAAGAGTTAAGATTTACTCGTCAAAAAAGTTACAGCAACTTGAAGATTTGTATAGACCATATAAACAAAAGCGTCGAACAAGGGCAACGATCGCAAAAGAAAGAGGACTTGAACCGTTAGCAAAGTTGATCTTGTCTTTCCCAAACACTTTTAATCAATCGCAAGAATTATCTCCTTATGTGAATGAAGAAAATGATCTGAATAACGTTGAAGAAGTTTTAGCGGGGGCTTGTGACATTATCGCAGAAGGCGTCGCTGAAGACCCGATTATACGAGAGCGTTTACGAGAAAAAGCAATGAAGCAATCTACCGTTGAATCGGTCAAAAAAGCTAGGGCAGAAGACGAGAAAAGTGTTTTTGCGATCTACTATGAATTTGCAGAACCGATCGGAAAAATGGTTCCTCATCGGACATTGGCATTAAACAGAGGTGAGAAAGAACAAATACTGCGTGTGAATGTTCGTTTTCAATCAGATGTATTTATCGATCAAATCAAACGTTATTACATTAAGAAGCATGGTTCTCCAGTAGTGCCGATCGTAGAACAAGCAATTGAAGATGCTTTTTCTCGTTTGCTCGAACCGTCATTAGAACGGGAAGTAGGGCTTTTCTTACAGAAAAAGCAGAAGAACAAGCGATTACTATTTTTTCAGAGAACCTAAAACAATTGCTGTTGCAGCCACCGATGAAAGGTCAGGTTGTTCTTGGAATTGACCCTGCTTTTAGGACGGGGTGTAAATGGGCTGTTATTGATTCGACTGGAAAGTCACTTGATATAGGGGTTGTTTATCCAACAGCGCCACATAACAAGATAAAAGAAGCGACAGCTATTATTATCGATCTAATAAAGAAATATGATGTGCGCATGGTCGCAATTGGAAACGGAACAGCTTCTAGAGAAACGGAACAATTTGTGGCAAACGTGTTAAGGGAAATTACTGAAACGGTTTATTATGTAATTGTGAATGAGGCTGGAGCGAGTGTGTACTCTGCATCTGATTTAGCAAGGAAAGAATTCCCAGACCTACAAGTTGAGCAACGCAGTGCTATTTCTATCGCACGACGTCTTCAAGATCCTTTAGCAGAATTGGTTAAAATAGATCCTAAATCAGTTGGCGTTGGCCAATATCAGCATGATGTGTCACAGAAAAAATTGAATGAATCACTTGCCTTTGTCGTAGAAACAGTCGTGAATCGCGTTGGCGTGAACGTCAATACAGCATCCCCTGCACTACTATCTCACGTTGCAGGACTAAATAAAGTTCAGGCGGCCAATATTGTTTCTTATCGTGAGGAGCAAGGAGCATTTGATAGCAGAACGGAACTTAAGAAAGTCCCCCGTTTAGGAGCGAAGACTTATGAGCAATGCATTGGCTTTTTAAGGATTCAAGATGGAAAGAATGCCTTGGACGCGACAGGGATTCATCCTGAAAGTTATGTGGAAACGAGATCATTTTTGAAACGAGTTGGTGCGTCATTAGAGGAATTAGGATCAGATTCATTAAAACAAAAAGTTAACCGGGAACAAATAAACCTACTCGCTGATGAACTTGGTATTGGACAATTGACGTTAAGTGATATTGTTGATGCGTTATTACGTCCAAGTCGAGATCCAAGAGATGAAGTTTCTGCTCCTCAACTAAAACAAGATATATTAAAGATGGAAGATTTAAAAGAGGGTATGGAACTTCAAGGGACTGTTCGTAACGTTGTAGATTTTGGGGCCTTTGTTGATATCGGTGTTAAACAAGACGGCTTAGTACATATCTCGAAATTAACAGAGCGATTTGTGAAACATCCATTAGAAGTCGTAGCAATCGGTGATGTTGTGACGGTTTGGATTGATTCTATTGATATGAGGAAAGAACGAGTTGGTCTATCGATGAAAAAACCAGTTGGAGTATAAAGTTTAAAGACAAGGGAGGGTATCGGCTCTCTTGTCTTTTTATTGTATAATGAGAGGCACTGTTTTTGAAAG
>BAXC01000008.1 GCA_001310375.1 Bacillus sp. JCM 19041
ACAATCTCCTTTTTATCTTTGTCTTGCATCTTTCGAATAAGCATGTTATCACCTTCCATCTATTCAAACATTGCTGACTATAGCACCCTAACTTCCCTACTAATCCCATATCAACGGCCTTTCCAATCCCACCATACGTTGATACTGTAAAAATTGCCCTGCATGAACCGCATCATGGTAGGCAATTCGTAATAGCATATCTCCTAAATAGCGTTGATAGCCTACATCACCTCGGTCAATCAATCTTGTATCCAATTCACTTACGTCAAGACTTTCTATGTAATGGAGAAATGCTTCAAAATAAGACTCTGATAATTGAATCTCTTTTCCCACAGAAACGATAGGTTCTTGATCAAAAGGGAGCTCAATCGTTTGGAAAATGGAACCATTGTTTTCAAGAATCAATTGGTATTGGGGGCTCCCACTCCAGACATGGCGTATCATTTCTCCAAAGGACATCGCCTCTTTATCAGGACGCCAGCTTAACCAACAATCTGGGAGTGACCTCCAAAGTTTTATTGAGCGTCGGCGCGTTTCTTTTACATTCATGATACTAAGTTCGATTGCATTCATTCGATCTCCTCCTTATTATTCGCTTACGGCAATTGTAGCGGAATTTCATTTAGGGTATGATCGAACTATGAATGTATATCCGAATATTTCATACACCGCTAAACTCTTGTCCGAACCTACCCGTGGGATTATTTTAGAAAGCTTGATGGACGGAACAGCTAGACCAGCAAGTGAGTTGGCTTCCCTTGCTGGTGTTTCTCACCCTACAATGAGCTCCCACCTGTCAAAATTAGTTGAAGGAAACATGCTTGCTGTTGAACATCAAGGTCGCCATCGCTACTATAAGCTCGCTAACAAAGAAGTAGCCGAATTAATTGAAAAGCTAGGAACGATCGCACCACCTGTACAAATAACCTCTTTGCGTCAATCAAATCGACTGAAGCATATTCGCTTTGCGCGAACATGCTATGACCACCTGGCTGGAGAACTTGGTGTTAAGATTACAGAGGCTTTGCTCCAAAAAGCATTTATTGAAGAATCCAATAAACACTATGTCGTTACAGCACGAGGCAAAGAATGGTTTCTCGATTTAGGCATCGATATTAGAAATGCACAGTTAAACAGGAGGATCTTTGCAAAACCTTGCCTTGATTGGAGTGAAAGACGACATCATTTGTCTGGTTGGTTAGGCGCAGCACTTGCTAAATGCTTTTTTGATCAAGGATGGATGACCAAAGCAGAAGAAAGCCGAGCCGTTTATTTGACGACAAAAGGAGTAGCGGCATTGGAGGAGTTACTTGACGTACGGTTTGACAAAAAAGCCTATTGACTTCTGAAGAGGTCAATAGGCTTTTTCACTTGAATTTATTCGTATGCGGCGCTACCATCCAAACGTATACCACTCTGTCTTATACCGAGGGCCTTCTCGTTCGTACGTGAAGCGATACCTCAATTCGTCAGAGTCTCTTACACCCTATAACGTTTACCGATACATTCCTCTATTGCCATTCCGAACATCAGCTAAGCAATCTTGTTGCTGTTTATTAAATAGCGGAGGGCATTCTTCTAAGTTAAAATAGTTTAATTCCAGTGTTTCAACTGGTCAGCAACTAATTGACCACCCACTACCTTTCCTTTAAAGAAATGGACGATCGTCTGTGCCTTGTCTCCATTCGGATATTCATCGACATATCTTAACCACTTCGAATAAACCGCTGTTTTTCAAATCAATAATGTTTTAAATCCAATTAAAAAGGTAAATGTAATTTGTAGGAAGTAGAATAGGCTTTTTATTTTAATCTATTAATCTATCACGATCAAAGAAAAACAATCTAGTTTCAAGTTCTACCCTTCCCCTAGCAAGAATACGTATTGGATGATCACTCTTTTTTTGTGTATAACCAACCATATATTGTATCCGTTTACAAATGACCTTCGACAATGTATAATCAGGGAACAAGTTAAATAAGTGCTGATGAGCAAATGAGGAGCAGCCTTTTTTTACAGAGTCCTTGGCGACCTGTGAAAAGGACTGCTCTTTTTTTCTATTTAACTATTCTTACGCAAGCTCTTTTCAGAATTAATACGTACGAAATAATATGATGTATCACTCATAAGGGGGAATCACATTGGCAGAAATCATTGCTGAATTAGTAGGAACGATGATCCTAATCATCTTTGGGGCTGGAGTTGTCGCTGGTGTCAACTTAAAAAGGTCGAATGCGGAAGGCGCAGGCTGGGTAGCAATATCGCTCGGCTGGGGTTTTGCTGTCGCACTCGGAGTGTACGTTTCCGGCACAGTGAGCGAAGCCCATTTAAACCCCGCTGTAACGATTGGTTTTGCAACGATTGGTGAGTTTCCATGGGCGCAAGTTCCTGGTTACATACTAGGCCAACTTATTGGCGCTTTTATAGGGGCCGTGGTTGTTTTCCTTCATTACTATCCACATTGGAAAGCAACGGATGATCCAGGGACAAAACTTGGCGTTTTTGCAACAGGACCGGCCATTCGCCATCTCCCATCCAACTTTATAAGCGAATTAATCGGTACTGCAGTGTTGGTCTTTGGTTTACTTGCCATTGGCGCAAATACGTTTAGCGACGGTTTAAATCCGATTATTGTTGGTGTTCTCATTATTGCAATCGGCTTATCTCTTGGTGGAACAACAGGTTACGCCATTAACCCCGCACGTGACCTTGGGCCTCGGCTTGCCCATGCCGTATTGCCGATAAATAAAAAAGGACCGTCTGACTGGGCGTATTCTTGGGTACCAATTCTCGGACCTATTGCAGGCGGAGTCGTTGGTGCATTTCTTTTCACTCTTATATTTTAATTAAAAGGAGAAGGTAAACATGGCTAAATCATACATTCTGTCAATTGATCAAGGTACAACAAGTTCTCGAGCAATTCTCTTTAACGATCAAGGTGACATTGTAAAAACGGCTCAACGTGAATTCAAACAATATTTCCCTCACCCAGCTGGGTTGAACACAATGCAAATGAGATTTGGACGTCTGTTCTCGCCGTCGTTACCGAAGTATTTACAGAATCGGACATAGAACCACAGGATGTTGCCGGTATTGGGATTACGAACCAGCGGGAAACAACGGTTATCTGGGATAAACATACAGGCAAACCAATTTACAATGCACTCGTTTGGCAGTCGAGACAAACAGAAAGCATTTGTAAAGACTTACGGGAAGCGGCTTAAATGATACATTCCGCAAAAAAACAGGATTGTTGTTAGATCCTTACTTTTCTGGAACAAAAGCAAAATGGATTCTTGACCATGTAGATGGAGCAAGAGAACGAGCTGAAAAAGGCGACCTTTTATTTGGAACAATTGATACGTGGCTTATTTGGAAGTTAAGCGGGGGGAAAGCCCATGTAACAGATTATACAAATGCGGCACGGACGCTCATGTACAATATCCATGACTTACACTGGGATGACGAGCTACTTGAACTACTTGATGTTCCGAAACAAATGTTACCAGAAGTTCGGTCTTCATCAGAAGTGTATGCGGAAACAATTGATTACCACTCTTTGGCGAAAACATTCCGATTGCCGGTGTTGCTGGCGACCAACATGCTGCCCTCTTCGGCCAAGCATGCTTTGAAAAAGGGATGGTCAAAAGTACGTATGGTACTGGCTGTTTCATTTTAATGAATACAGGAGACAAGGCAGTTGAATCAAAAAACGGCCTCTTAACAACACTTGCTTGGGGCATTGATGGAAAAGTGGAGTATGCACTTGAAGGCAGCGTATTTGTCTCTGGATCAGCAATTCAATGGCTCCGTGATGGCCTTGAGATTATTGAAACCGCTCCGCAGAGTGAAGAACTTGCAACAAGAATTACTTCATCAGACGGCGTTTACCTCGTTCCTGCTTTTGTTGGTCTCGGTACACCGTATTGGGATAGCGAAGCACGCGGAGCAATGTTTGGACTGACGCGAGGAACAGAACGATCCCATATTGTAAGAGCGACACTTGAATCTCTCGCTTATCAAACAAAAGATGTGATGGCAGCGATGGAATCAGATGCAGGTATTGAATCAAAGAAACTTCGTGCTGATGGTGGCGCAGTTGCCAATGACTTTTTAATGCAATTTCAGAGTGATTTGCTTGATGCCCCAGTCGAAATTCCGACTGTTACCGAAACAACGGCTCTTGGCGCAGCATATCTCGCCGGCCTTGCAGTTGGCGTATGGAAAAGCAAGAAGACATTGCCCGTAAGTGAATATGGATCGTTCTTTTGAATCAAAAATGGAAGACGAAGAACGAGATGCTTTATATGGCGGCTGGAAAAAAGCCGTTGATGCAACGATGGCATTTAAGCCTTAAACCATCTAAATCAATAGCTAAAGGAGCACTTTCAATTGAAAGTGCTCCTTTAAAATGTTCTCAAGGTACGAAAAAGTTTTACCTGCTTTTGTCGTAAATCTTCTAGGTTATATACGTAGGCAAAAATTTTAATCTACTCTACAAGATGGCAAGCAACAAAGTGACCTGGCTCCGCCTCCTTGAAAACAGGCACAGTCGACTTGCATGTTTCCATCACCAACGGGCAGCGGGTATGGAATTTGCACCCACTCGGAGGAGAAGCAGGATTTGGAACATCGCCCTTTAAGACAATCCTTTCTTTCCGTTTTTAGGGTCAGCGACAGGAACAGCTGATAAAAGCGCCTTCGTATAAGGGTGAAGCGGGTTTTCATACAACTGATCCCGACTTGCCATTTCCATCATCGTACCTAAATACAGCACACCTATTCTTGTACAGAGATGCTCGACGACGCTTAAATCATGAGAAATAAACAAATAAGCCATCTTTTTCTTTTCTTGCAGTTCTTGGAACAGGTTAATAATCTGTGCTTGAATGGAAACATCTAATGCAGAAACGGGTTCATCGGCAACGATAAATTCCGGGTCCATTACAACAGCCCTTGCAATCCCAATTCGTTGACGTTGTCCACCACTAAACTCGTGAGGAAATTTATTGATATGATAGGCAGGCAAACCACAAAGCTCCATCGTTTCCAAAACCTTGTCATGGGCCTCCTTTTTTGAGGCGAGACCGTGGTCGATTAACGGTTCAGCTAAAGCATCTCCAATACGTAACCTAGGATTTAGCGAACTGAATGGGTCTTGAAAAACGAATTGTATCTTCGGTCGCAGCTTCCTCATCTCACCTTTTGATAGGCGATGCAAGTCCTGCCCTTTGTATTGAACGGTCCCTTCTGTAATTTCTTCAAGGCGCAAAACCGATTTTCCGATCGTACTCTTGCCGCTACCTGATTCTCCAACTAATCCAAAGGTTTCCCCTTCTTCGATTGAAAAGCTAACTCCATCCACCGCTTTTACCACTTCAGGATGGCGGTTCCAAAAACTCGCTTTCGATGCATATTCTTTTTTTAATCGTTCTACCGTTACGATTGGTTGCTTCATTGTGCCACCTTCTCTGAATCATATAACCAACAAGCGACTTGATGGTTTTGCGTTTCCCCTTCTTGCTTTAAATGTGGCAGTTTCGCTGTGCACACATCCATACAATGCTCACACCGATCGGCGAAATAACAAGAAGGAGATAAATTCATTAAATTTGGCACTTGTCCAGGGATGGTATATAATTTTTTTCTGCGCGAACCGAGAATAGGCTTTGATTGAAGCAGCCTTTTGTGTAAGGATGTTTTGGCTCTTCAAAAATCGCTTCCACCGGGCCTTGTTCAATCACTTTTCCTGCGTACATCACGACCACATAGTCAGCCACTTCTGCAACAACGCCCAAGTCATGGGTAATCAGCAGCATCGACATCTTTTTTTTCTTCTTTTAAACTTCTTAATAAGTCTAAAATTTGTGCTTGAATGGTTACATCAAGTGCAGTCGTTGGTTCATCAGCTATTAACATTTTCGGGTCACAGCTAAGTGCAATTGCAATCATGATGCGCTGCAACATGCCTCCGCTCATTTGATGAGGAAAGGAGCGAAAAATCTGCTGTTCTCTCCCGATTCCAACCATCTTAATTAACTCAAGCGCCTTTTTCTTCGCTTCTTTTTTAGAGATAAGCTGGTGTTCGAGTAAAGGTTCCATCAATTGCTCACCGATCGTCAAAACGGGATTTAACGATGACATCGGTTCCTGAAAGATCATTGCCAGTGCATTGCCACGCAACTTACGCATCTCTCCTTTTGGCAATGCACTTAACTCTTTCCCATCTAATTTAATTGTTCCTGATACCACACCTGGTTGCTGGACGAGTCCCATGATAGACATAGCCGTTACGCTTTTACCACAACCAGATTCCCCTACAACACATACAGTCTCTCCGTGCCCCACTTTAAAGTTGATCTGATCAACCGCTTTAACAAGTCCTGCTTCCGTTTGAAAATGAGTGCTTACATTTGTTAATTCCAAGGCAGGTGTTTGGCTTTCCATCACGATTACCTTCCTTTCATATTCGGATCAATGGCATCTCGAAGACCATCACCAAGTAAATTAACTGAAATAACCGTTGCAAAAATAGCAATCCCTGGCGGAATCCATAGCATGGACGATTTGTAAAATCAATTAATGTATTTGCTGTGTTAATCATATTGCCCCAAGAAGCGGTAGGAGGTACGACACCTAATCCAAAGAAACTTAATACCGATTCACTTAAAATCGCTCCGCCAACACTCAATGTGGCTGTCACAATGAGGAGAGGCAAGACATTTGGCAACAAGTGATTTAACACTTTACGTCGATCCCGCAAACCAAGCGCTTCTGTGGCCTGCATAAACTCTCTTTCTCTTAAACTAAGCACTTGGCTGCGAACAAGACGAGCCAGTCCTGGCCAATTTACTAAGCTCAACATAATCATGACAATGTAAAGACGCTGTTCGGCGGGGACACGCCATTCCGACATGACCGCTGCCATAATAAACAAAAGGGGCAACCCTGGTAATGTCATTAAAATATCAGCTAATCTCATAACCACTTGATCAATGATTCCTCTATAATAGCCAGCCAACATCCCAAGCAACCCACCAATGGTTACAGCTAGCGCCATTGCGCCAAGCCCTACCGTTAATGAAATACGTCCTGCAAGCATAAGCCGGGTTAACACATCTCTACCTAAATGATCCGTACCGAGCCAATGAGACATACTCGGTGGTTGGTGAATCATCTGTGTATTTGTTCCTGCTGTTGTATACGGCGAAAAAAATGGACCGACAAAACTAAATAAAAAAATGAATAACAAAAAGACAAAACCAAACATCGCAATTTTCTTTTTAATAAAACGCCTGCCAACTTCTTTCCACAAAGAAGATTTATGACCTTTCTGTTTCATTTGAAGCGTTTGTGTCTCTATATCAGGACGATTCTCCATTTTTTTATCCTCCTATCTTACCCGAACCCGTGGGTCCGCTACACCGTATAGGAGATCAGCAATTAAGTTGCTAATGACCGTCAATAGAGCAATAAACATTGTAAAGCCCATCAAGAGCGGATAATCACGTACGGAAAATGCTTGCATGTAAATGGCACCAATCCCTGGCCAATTAAAAATTTGCTCGGTAATAATCGCGCCGCTAAAAAGCGCTGGGAGCTCGAATGCGAATAGTGTAATCGCGGGTAGCATAGCATTCCTCAAGGCATGTTTATAAATGACCACTTTTTCTTTTAACCCCTTTGCCCGAGCTGTTCGGACAAAATCTTGCTTCACTACTTCAAGCATATTTGTCCGAAAATACCTTGTTAAACCACCGATTCCAAGCATCGTTAACACGAGAACGGGCAAGATCATATGTTCAAGAACATCCTTTATATAGCCCAGCCGGTATAATCCATGCCGGAAGTCGTCATTCCCCCCGCAGGAAACCACCCTAAATCGACCGCAAAGAATTTAATGACAATTAGTCCTAAAAAAAACGATGGGGTTGCCATAGCTGCAAAAACGAGAATCGTCACAACCGAATCATAAAATGAATACTGTTTCGTAGCAGATACAATTCCAACAACAATCGCAATCCCCCAAGTGAGAAATAAGGAGGCAAAGGCAACAATAAACGAACTCCATATGTAATTGCCAAGTACTTCAGTCACCGGTCGTTGGAACTGAAGTGAATAGCCTAAATCACCTTGAAATAAATTCCCGATCCAAATAAAATAGCGTATAACAGTTGGTTGATCGAATCCGTATAACGCATACAATTCTGCTTTTCGCTCAGCTGTTAAATTAGGATCCGTATCAATAAAATTGCCAGGAATCAAGGAATACAGAAAAAAGATTAAAATCGAAGCTCCAATGAGCGTAGGAATTAAATATAAGATTCGTTTTGCAAAATAACTCTTCAACAAAATGCCTCCTCGTCTGTAAGCATCCATAAGAAAGGGAGGGCGCAGATTTCCCACCCTCCTTTATTTCCGCCTTACTAGTTAGTTGCTCAAAAACCTTCTTAATGGTGGTTGCAAACTCTTACTCCACTTCGTTCACGTCTAAATGTTCTAAACTTAAACTAATACCTCGGAACCCATTTGGTTCAAAACCATCAACACGTGCATTCGTTGCAGCAAGTGCTTTGTTATAATTTAAAAGAATCATAGGAGGATCTTCCTGTAATTTCTCGTACAGTTCATGATACGCCGCGGCTCGCGCATCAAGATCACTTACAGCAACTGTCGCATCAATTAAAGCATCCACTTCTTCATTTTCGTATCCTCTAAACGTATTGCCTGTATGACCTGAATGAAAGGCTTGTATGCCAATATGGGGGTCAGGCTGCATCGTTGTTGAAAATGAAACAAGGTCGTGATCGCCATTGTCTACACGGGAAAGGAGTGCATTAAAGTCCATTTGTTCAATCTGGAAATCAACACCAATGTCTTTATAGTTTTCTTGAGCGAGTGTGACAAATACATCATTTCCTCCACTTCCATCTGTTGTGAAGAAGTAAACGGTTAGCTTTTCACCGTCTTTTTCACGGATGCCATCGGCACCTTCCTCCCATCCGGCTTCGTCTAGCAAACGCTCTGCTTCTTCAGGGTCATACGGGAACGCTTCAATCTCATCCGTATATGCCCACGAAGTTGGAGCAACAGGCACATTCGCAAGTTGGGCAAATCCTTGGAATCTTGCGTCAATATAAGCCTGTCTATCGAGCCCAAGATTAAACGCTTTGCGGACATTAGGATCTTTAAATTTTTCTGATTCGTGATTAAACGCGACATAGCTATAGTTTGACGATGTATAGAGGTCAATATGAGCAAATCCCATTGATTCGATAAGGTCGAAATTGTCTTGATTCGCAGCAAAACCACTATAATCTAGTTCACCAGTTTGGAAGAATTGTTGAGAATCGCCCTCTGTTGTACGGTAGATAAACCTCTCAACCTCTGGCTCACCATTGTAGTAATGTTCATTTGACTCAAAGCGGATTTCTTGTCCTGGATTATACGCTTCAAATTTAAACGGACCCGCACCCACAGGACTTAAGTGGAAATCGCTGATATAATCCAGATCGCCTTTTTCATAGTTTTCTCCGTAATACGCTTCGCTTAAGACGACCCCACCAAGCATCGTCAATGCTCTCGCATTTGGCTCTTCTAATGTAAACTCGATTGTCTGATCATCAATAACCGTGATACCTGAAATCTCATCGGCGTCACCTTCTTTGTAATCAAGCCGCCAACAACATTTGTTTCTGAAATATCCGTCGTTCCTGGATAACTTGGATCATAAAGCAAAGTAACAGTAAAAGCGACGTCACTCGCGGTTAAGTCTGTGCCATCATCAAACTTAAGTCCGTCACGTAATGTATATGTATAAGTGAGTTCATCATCTGTCACTTCCCAACTTTCCGCCAATCGTCCAAATGGTTCACCATTTTCATTAATATCAATTAATGGCGGAAACATAACCGCTTGAACATTCCCGTCGTAACCACTCGTATTAAAATGTGGTGTGAAAACACCTCCAGGTTCCTGTAAACCGACAACAACTGTATTCCCCCGGTTTAATGCCAATTCAGGAGATGCAGTCGGATCACTCGCCTCTACTTTTTTGTCCTCAACAACATTCGCTTCTACTTGTTGCTCTTCCTGATCTGTATTCTGTTCCTCATTACTATCTCCGGTCATTTCTGTGTTACACGCTCCTAAAAACCCCAAAATGGCTACAGTTGCAGAGCCACTTTCCATTTCACCATTACTTTTCCTCCTTCTTTTTACACAATTTGTGTAAAATTAAATGATTTCTTGAAACTACTTTCATTAAAACACATAATCCCGATAAGTCAACGCGATTTTAAAACCTATTATCGTTAGTAAACAATGAATCAGTCCTTCTTTTTTTGCCAATATGATTGATAAAACAAATGTCAAAATGCCAATAAGTGCTTATTAATCAAGATATTCAAGAGGGATCTAGCACTTTAATAAGAGCCGAATTGTTCATTAATTTATAAAAAATTTTTTTAAAATAAATTCTTTACTTTTCCGATGAGTATGGTAGTATTTAAACAGGCACAGGGTTCATCCAAAACTCGGTAATTAATCCATCCCGAGTCTCTCCCCCCTCAATATAATTGAGGGTCATTCCAAAAAAGCTTTGCAGTTTATCTGCAAAGCTCTTTTTTTATCTAATTAGCCGATAATGCCGTTCGAAGGGTTTCTATGTTATCATGCATCAAAGAAAAATAGTCCGCTCCTGCTTCAACATCTTCTTCCGTTAACGCTTCTAGTGGATGAATGAATCGGGCTTCAGCCCCTAAATGACTTTGAACAGTTTGTGCCACTGAAGGTGTAATATTTGGTTCAAATAGAACGTATTCAAGACCTAACTCTTCTGCTTGCTCAATTGTTTTAACTAACTGACTTTGCGAGGGTTCACTCGTCGGGGAAATGCCTGCGATACCAATTTGATTAATTCCATAACGGTTTTCCCAGTACCCGTAACCTGCGTGAGAGACAATAAATGTATCTTTTTCAGCTCGTTCTGCGAGGTCTTGGAAGCTTTGATCTAATTCTTCAAATTCGGTTTTTAACGCTTCAAAGTTATCTTCAAAATAAGCTTCTTGTTCAGGCATTAGCTCCACAAGTAACGTTTTAATCTCTTCAGCCATTTCAATCGATAACACAGGATCAAGCCATACATGTGGATCATAATCGCCATGGGAATGCCCATGATCATGGCCATGGTCGTCGTCATGGTCATCAATTGAAATCGTCACTGGCTCACTTTGTGCTATAACGTCATGGTCATCGCCAAAGAGCTTCGCTTGAATTTGTTGCCCATCCTCTTCAGCCATTCCTTCATACGTATCTGTGCCGTTGTCAGGCACGACTTCCCATGCTTCTTCATCTTCTGGATTAGCATCTGGCGCAAGCGTATACCAATGCCAGTGGTCATGGCCGCTTTCTTCCTCTTCATGTACGGTTAAGTGAACGTCATCACCTGAATGATAATGGTCGCTCAAGCCGTCGATATGGGCGATGCCCGCATCACCTTCACCGTGGTCATGGCTATGGGCATGTTCGTCATCATCATGACCATCTTCGTCACCGTGATCGTGGACATCATCACTTTGACTATGATCGCCTCCATCGCCATGGTCATGATCGTGATTGTCTTCGATTAGATCAACCGCACCACTCGCCTCAAGAACTTTGACATCTTGGTTTTCAACCGCACTAACAATACTATCTGCAAAAGCTTCAATTCCTGCCCCATTGTAAATGAACGCGTCCGCTTCAGCGACCGAGATCATTTCATTCGGCGTGGGTTCATAAGAATGGGCATCTGCTCCAACCGGAACAACATTTGTAACGTCCACATAGTCGCCGCCAATTTTCTTCGTCCAATCCTCCAAAGGAAAAATCGACGTCATGATCGTAAGCTTTTCATCTGCTCCCTCACCATTACTAGCCTCATTCGATGAATCTGTATTTGCGTTTGAGCAAGCGTGTAAAAATAAGACAGCTACGCTGGCTGATGCCATTAATTTCTTCAAAAAAACAAACCCCTTTCGTAATCATTCCGATTTAAAAAAGACAAAAAAATATAAGATCCTTACCAGCTTGCTTTTTTCACTCCAGGTATTTGCCCTTTATGTGCGAGTTCTCGAAACGCGATTCTAGACAACTCAAAATCACGCAAAACGCCACGCGGTCGTCCAGTCATCTTGCATCTTCTCGTGAGCCTTGCTGGAGATGAATCCCGTGGCAATTTCGCTAACGCAACATAGTCGCCTTTTTCTTTTAACTCTCTACGACGTTCAGCGTAACGTTCAACAAGCGCCTGCCGTTTTAATTCCTTTGCTACTTTTGATTTCTTAGCCATCTACTCAACCTCTCTTTTATTAATTTTCACACACGTACTTGAGTCTATGTATCATTCAACAACGACACAAATCGTAATGATTACGAATTATAGCACCCTCTTCTTATTAACGCAACTGGTAATTTGTAAAAACATGTGATCGTCCATTTTCTAGATAATGAATTATGAAAAATGCCATGAATAAACAAATAACCGCCAAGAACATAAAAAAAGCCACCCTTCAGTGAGGACGGCTACATAATGCTTCATCTGTTTCAAATCCAATCATTCTCCATTCATTCTACTTAATGACCGGTATTGGGACGGTGTTAAACGAGTGTATTTCTGGAATAAGCGTGTTAAGGAGGATTGATGATCCAACCTACATTCATCGAAATCTTTAATATCGATAAATCTGTATGCCGCAGTAGCTCCTTTGCTTTTTCAAACCGAATTTCTTGTATATAGAGCGAAGGCGTTTTCCCCATTTTTTTAAAAAACCAATTCGAGTAATAAGAAACATGATAATGTTCTAGATTCGCAAGTCGTTCTAACGAGATGGATTCATCATAATGATCATGGATGTATTGTACAGACCGAGGCAATTTTCCAAACTGCAAATGATGAAAAATATACGGTATTAAAGCCTTGAGAGAAGTTTGGTCCGATGACACTGGCTTCATCTCACTTAATACGAGAGAACGGATCATTTTCCATTTGTCATTCATTTGATACAAATGCCCTCTATTAAAATGAGTTGACACCATATCGTTTGGAATATCGAGAACTAAAAATTCATTCCGGTGATTGGACGAAAAGGTATGCTCACAATTTACAGGCACAAAGAAAATGGTTTGCTGATCCAGTTGGCATTTCCCTGAATTTGTCTCGATCGTAAGTTCTCCCCGCAACGGCAAAATGAGTTGAGCATAAGGTGTTCATGTGTATATTGATTGGCTGTATAGGTCCTCAGTTGTGCAACCAACTCTTCTCGCTTCACATCTTCACCCTCTCTCCCTGTCTTTTTATACATCGTAATCTACTTCTAGTTCCAATTCAATATCTTAAGAGATCGTTGTTTCTTTAAAAACCGCAGTTTATTCCCATTATCACACCTGCGCGGGCTTAATCAAACATCCCAGATATGAAATCAACGACTCACAGTGGTGGGAGAATTATATTAGCAACGCCTTGACTAGGAATTCATTCGCCTGGTTTTCTTACGCGGCATTGGAATATTACCTGAAAGAAGAAGACCACTAACTACAAATATCGTTGCCATCATATCGTAAATCGACACCGTTTCATTTAACAGTAGGGCTGCTAGTGAGTAGCCAAAGACAGGCGTTAGAAACAGCCAATTGTTTGCTCTCACCGCATCTTTTTTCAATAAATAAAACCAAAGAACCATCGTGCCAATCGAAGTGACAAATACCAACCAACTTAAAGCCCCAAAGAAATGGGCATCCGTGGTAAGAAAGAATTGTTCACGTTCCAACCCAAACGCAAATGGCATCAACAAAGTACCTCCTATACACAGCTGCCATGTATTAATAACCGAACTCGGCAAACGAATGTCTGTTTTTTTAAAGTAAATGCTCCCGATGGCCATACTCGCCATACCAATTCCAATGACGATGATCCCACTTATTTCCGCCTCTGCTTGAACCAATTCAGGACCAGCTGCAATTGCTAACCCGATTGCAGCTACGATCATCCCAGCCCATTCTTTTCTCGAGACCTTCCTATTCAAAAAAACAAAGGACAACGCCGCAACTAAAAAAGGATTGACGGTTACAAATAAATTAAATAAACCTGCGGACACATCGTTTAACGCCCAAAAAATCGAACCTAAATAAATCGTTGTGTTGAGAAAGCCCAAGATCAACAGCGAACGCCATTCTTTCCCTTTTGGCCACGGACTCTTCTTTCTTATCATGTACATATAAACAAACAAAAGCGCACCTGCGAGCACAACTCGAACAGCCGCTAAAAATAAAGGTGTTGTTGAAGCTAACCCGAACTTTATTGCGATAGCAGATGTGGACCATAGAAAAGTAAAGAGTAAGCCTAAAAGGGTTACCATTCGTTTCACTCCTTCAAGATTAATAAAATAAGCGACTGTATCATTCTACAATTTTAAAAGAGATTCTATTTGTCCCAGTTCAAGATGTTTTTTACCTCGTTCCTCCCGTTCCTGTCGCTGTACATAATTTAATCAACACACTTTTTAGTACGCGATACGTAACGACTCCTATCAAATCAATATAATAGATCTAAAGTCCCTATAAATAAGTAAAATATCAAAAATGATGAACAACCACTAAAAAAGGTCAAAAATAACCATGTCTTATGATTCTTCTTTTCACTCAAACATTCCCTGTCCACTTACAAAAGAGCACATTCGAAAAAAATATCCAAAGTTCACAAATACCATTAAACCCTTATTTAACAAGGGTTACAAAACAAAAAATAACATTTCCTAACAAAAAATAGATCTTTCCACTAAAAACCTCTTTGTTCCTGCCGATATTTCATACAGGAGGTTTTTACTATGAAAAAAGTATTTGTAGGTGTACTAGTTGCCATTCAATTTGCTGTATGTAGTTCAATGGCTGAAGCTGAACTTGTCGAAACGGGAGAGCGCTATCTTGGCACTCCTTACCAATATGGAGGAAATGCACCCGAACAAGGATTTGATCCATCCGGGTTTGTACAATATGTCACTAGACAAACGTGGGACGCGCCACTACCTCGTACCGTCCGTGAACAATGGAAACAAGGAGAGAGTGTGGAAAGAACTGAATTAGAACGAGGAGATTTGATCTTTTTTGGTGTTTCAACAACCCCAACTCATGTCGCTATTTACGCGGGGAACGATACGATCTTGCATGTTACTCAATCAAAAGGTGTCATCACGACAAAACTATCAACAAGCGCTTATTGGAACCCTCGTTACTTAGGTGCAAAACGAATCACTGAAGAACCAGCACTTTCTTTAGATCCGTTTGTTCAAGAAGCAGCAAAATACATTGGTATACCATATATTTTTGGTGAAGCTGATCCAGAAATTGGTTTTGATTGCTCTGGATTAACCAATTATGTTTTTCGCCAAGAAGGCATATTTTTGCCAGATCCGCTGAAGAACAATGGTTAGTAGGGGAAGAAATCGAGTTAGAAGACATCCAACCTGGCGATGTAGTCTTTTTTAAAGATACGTACAAACCGGGTATCTCCCATAACGGAATTTACGCGGGAAACAACCAATTCATTCATGCAAGTCGCTCGGAATCGGTCACAATTGGCCACCTGTCATCTACATATTGGCAAGATCAATTTGCAGGGGTTCGTCGATTCAATGATTTAACACTCGAAGCAGAAGTTCCTGTGGTCTCAGTCGCGACCAAATATGTAGGGGAGGTTCCGTACAAGCAAGGCGGGGTTACGCCTGAAGGGTTTGATACGGCTGGTTTTATCCAGTACGCCTTCCGAGAAAGCTATGGCATTGAACTTCCTCGCTATGCGAGCGGACAACTCGAGCACGGAGATGAAATTGCCCGCGAAGACATACGACCAGGGGACATTGTTTTTTTTGAAGGCAATGCACTCAATCCAGCAATTTACATATCCGAAGACCGCGTTGTCCACGTTACACTATCTCAAGGCGTAACAGTAACCAATTTCGCAGCAAGCAACTATTGGCGCGACCGCTACGTCACCGCTGTGCGTGTGCCAGAAGCAACAAAAATACACGATGATTTATTGTATTAACCCGCGAACTCCCAAAAGCAGCTGTACACTTTTGCACAGCTGCTTTTGCGTCATCGTCGTTCAAAAGGTAAACAAAAAAGGCTTCTTCTTTTTTTGAAGAAACCTAGTAATCAATTTTAAACTGGTTTTCGTCTCAATGTCCGGATTGCTACTTCATGGTCTCCTAAAATTTCATACATCGATTTCTGATCTTCCGCTAATTGTTTTACACGCTCGTTTGTTTCTAAAACGGCTTGCTTAATCATAACCTGTTCTTCTTTTACTTCTTTCATGTCAGTTTCTAATCGATCAAATCTTGTCTCTAATCCATCAAATCTTGTCTCTAATCCATCAAATCTTGTCTCTAATTTATCAAATCTCTTCTCTAATCGATCCACTTTTGTTTCTAATTTATCAAATCTCTTCTCTAATCGATCCACTTTTGTTTCTAATCCATCGAACTTCTTCTCTAATCCTTCAACTTTGCCCTCGACACCCGTTAGTTTGTCCAATATGAGCTGCAAAATCTCTTGATCTTTCAACTTTTATCACACCACCTTTCTTTCTTATTTCCGCTCCTATTTTCTTTTTTTTAATTCTATCATGACTTGCATACAATGGAAACAAGCATTCGCCTTTTCACCTTGTTTTTTAAAAAAGATAGCTGCTAGCAGCCATCAAAGTACTTTTATTTTCTAGCTTTGTTTCAAATGACGAAATGACGACCATGTAAAATCCTTAACTATCGTTTATTCTTGTTCACTCCCAAGCGTAAACACAGTTACTTCAGGTGTACTCAACAATCGATAAGGCACTCTCGCCATCCCAACACCACGGTTCACATATAAAGTGATCGGCTTCATTCCACCTTTGATTTCATAGCGTCCTACAGGATATTTTTCCGCCAGTGGAGGTGTGTAGAGGTCGCCAATTATCGGAAGCCTGACCTGTCCACCATGACTATGACCGGATAACTGCAAGTCAAACGGATACGATTTTAAGTCATCAACAACATCAGGCTCATGCACTAGCGTTACTGTGAAATCTTCCTCATCAACTCCTGCAAAAGCCGACTCTGGTTGTGGTTCTCCTAACATATAATCATCAAGTCCGATTATGACCAATGATTCTCCATTCACATCAATCGTAGTGGACTCGTTATTTAAAAATTCGATACCTGCCTTAGCTAAAATATCTTCATACGGTGTTACCCCAGCGCCACCAACTTCCCGATTTCCAGAAATGGCATAAGTCCCATAAGGTGCTTGCAGACGGCTAAGCGACTCTGCCACTTTATCTTCATCATTAAATACGTTTGAGTCCTCAATCAAATCCCCCGTAAACACGATTAAGTCTGGCTCTTCCCCGTTTATACGCTGGATCAGCTTATCCAGTTGTTCGACAGAATAATCTTCGCCAATATGAGTATCACTAAATTGAATGATTTTAAACCCATCAAGCTCTTCTCCAATCGATGCACTAGAGATGTGATGATTGGTTATATCTAAACGCTTCGGTTCAATAAAGCGAGCATATAAATAAATTCCAACGATGACTACGACCACACATAAAAAAAGCCCAATTAGTAGTTTCATAAATTTCACAAATGTAATCTCCTTCAAGTTCGTCCAAAAGCATGCACCTCATTGTACCGCAATTTATTTGCTTTCGACGATGAAAAAGATTAAAAGGTTGTGAAACGTCACCATAAAATCTTCTATACCCCTTTCTTCGCAACTGATTACAGATTGTGACTCTCAACCGATTTTTGATAACTAGAAACAAACCATTCCTGCATTTTTTTCCACGAGTCAAGACTAGCCTTATAGGTAGCTTCTTTCGTACCACCAGTAAACTTATTTGCATAAATCGGCACATGAGGGATACTAATTTCATGACCTGCGCCCTCATAATTGATTTGTTTGATCCACTTAGATCGGCTTACAGAAGAAAAAAAAGATGAACGAAACATCTGATCAGATGCTCCTGATATAAACAAAATATCTTTTTCTTCCCCTTCAATTGGGATAGTCGCTTCATTCCGATAGAGATCGTCATTATAAAGCGCATCGTACCAATCAAGTGCTCCATTTTCTCCTTTTAAATAAAGCTCCTTGCATGAAAGAGCGACATGAACAGGATTGTTAGGCGATGCATATGGCAAAGGCTTACCTTTATATAGCCAAGCAGGTGGTAACTTCAAATCATCTGTCCAAGGAACAATCCCAGAAAATGCAATCCCCGATCCATTCATTGAAACAACCGCTTTGATTTCATCAAACAATACCGCTGACCAAAGGGCAATCTCACCTCCACGGGATGTGGCATGAACCCCAATCCACGCTTTATTTGTCTCGTCTTGTTCTATTAACCACTTGATGGCATCCTCAACTCTCTCCAAAGGAATATTCACCAATCGATCCGACGTTCCTTCAACTCCAAAATAAGCGATCGCTAGTACATTAAATCCATTTGAAGCGAGTGGCCCCGCAGCAAATTCATAGATGCCTCCTTCTGAACCTGAAAGAACAATGATGGATGGTCGACTTTCTTGATCCTGATGATAGAAATACGTTCCAATGACACCATCTTCATTGACTTCTTCTCTCTTAATTTCATTGTCATACCAGTGTTTTATAATGTTTTTCCGTTCAATTACTCGATTGTTTAACTCAATCAATAATTCAAATTGATGGGGAGCTAATTTTATGTATGGTTCTCCCTTGTTCTCTTTTTTCACCATAACGTCCATTGACCAAAACAAACCCATTGCATTGACCGTATCGTACGAACCTGCTACTGGTTTTTGATTTGCTAAATCGATTGTCCCTTCTAGGCTTGAAGTAAAGCTCGCCCATGATTCCCTATAAATGATATGCGTTTTCGTTACTGCACGCCTTTTTAAGACGATTTTGTACGTCTGATTTGGGTTCAACTGTTTAAAATGAATACCAATTTCTTCATCAATTCTTGATTCGAATTGATTATTTTCCACGTGAATAATAGACAAAATGTCACCCCTTTATTCATTATTATAGATAACATTCTTTCAATTCGTACGATTCCTCACTATCTTTTGTTCGCCAGTCTATCCTTCAAGAATCGCAATTGAAAAGAAATGGAACCAATTATTGCTTGCTATAATCAACATGAATAAAAATATGAAAGAGGAAAAACAATGTCAGTTAAAGTTATTCCCTATTTAATGATGAATGGCAATGCCAATGATGCTATTCAATTCTATGAACAAGCACTAAACGCTTCAGTAACCACATTAGTAACCTATGGAGATATGCCTGACTTCCCTTCTGAAGATACGAGCAACCTAATCGCCCATGCCCAGTTAAAAGTTGGAGAGTCCTTGTTCATGATTTCTGATAGTCCAAGTACCTCACCAGTTCAACAAGGGAATCAAGTGACGATTTGTATCTCTTCAACTGATCCGAAAAAATCTGAACGCTATTTTACCGCTTTAAAACAGGGCGGGACGGTGAAAATGCCCTTTCAAAAAACATCGTTTAGTGATGCTTACGGAAGCTTAGTAGATAAATTCGGTGTTACATTTCTAATTGATACAGAAAAACAAAACGCAAACGAATAGTCATCAGCTTGAAGAGAGCGCAAAATTCTAAACCAGGGAGCTGCCGCTCTCTCAAATTTTATTTGTTTACAATAAATCGATTCATCTATACTCATCATTTTGTCTCTGATTTAATTCCAGGATAAGATAAGAAGAATCGCGAATACTTACATGAAGATACTGCTCGTCCATTTCATATAAAAGGAGAGGTTGATATGATCACTAAACTTGGACAAGTCATGGTATATGTAAACAATCAAGAAATTCATTGCTGCTGATGCATGTTTTCAAATCATTTACTTATTTCATTTATCCGCTCACTTATAAGGTCTGAAAGAAATTCATAACCACCTTCTCCGAAATGCAAGCCATCATCTTTAATCCCTTTTAACATTTCTTTATATCTGGTCTCGATCGAAATAAAAGAAAAAATCGATCAAGTGACATTTAGTTAATTTGGCTACTCTTCGGATACAATCGCCATATTCATTTAGTAATGCGTTTGTTCGATTACATTGGAGCGCTTCGTCTATCGGGGCAGTTGTCAGTAGAATTGTTCGTGTAGGTGAAATGAGGTTAACAATTTTGTAAATGTTTTTTTCGAATTCATCGATAGGTACCATTTTATGTTGTGCTGCATCGTTTGCTCCAAACAACACCGTCACAAAGTCAGGTTGATGCTTTAATACATCTTCCTCTATTCGCAGAAGAGCCTGAATCGTGTTATTCCCAAATACTCCAGCATTGATGATCTCCGTCTGAATCGATAGCTTGTACTTAAGCTTTTCCGTTAGCATTGGTCTTGTTAATCCTTCATACCTAGCCGTAATGCTATCGCCAAAGCAAATAACTTTCAAATGACCCACCCTCTCCTAAACTTATTAATTTATATCCCCCAAATAAACTGAGGACGATTCACCTGTCAAGTATTTGATTACGTACTTTCTTAACTGTTTTGGATAAATTCGATATGAAAGCAAATCATTTATACTTACCCATTCTATACCAACTTGATGCGCATCAGGATTTTTTGGTACTTGCTGTTGCTTGTTACCTGTTAGTGCACACACAAAATAATATTCGATTTGATGCACATCAAAATCAAATGCAGCATGTTCATGGTTTTTCCCTATATATTCTCGAATATGAAGCAAGTTATTTACCTCCACTTCATACCCTGCTTCTTCTAAACATTCTCTTTGTAATGCATAATGGAGGGTTTCTCCGTGTTCTTGACCACCGCCAGGAAAAAGATAGAAATAACCTTCTTTATCCTGATTTTTTGTTAATAACAACTTATCTTCCTTAATAATAATCGCTTTCGCCGAATTCCTAATATGCATGAATAACCACCCATTCTTACTAACATTCAAGTCATTAACATATCAATGTTAAAACAATCTGCAGCTTATATGATTCTCTTTTTAATATATAAAACCTTTCTTGAACGCCAAAAGGAGAGTTTTTCAATTGAAAAACCCTCCTTATTAACCAACTTCCTTTTTTAACGCAATTGTCCACTTTTCTTCATCTATGTATTGCTCTGAGAGATAGCTTGTTTTTGATTCAGTTAGAACAAATCCATACTTTTCATAAATTGTTCTGGCAGCTTCTTGATTTGATGAAGTCCACAAGATAAGTTCAATCACGCCTTGATCCTTTGAGTAATGAATCGCTTGATCCATCAACTGTTTTGCACCGCCTTGCCCACGACCACTTGGTTCGATTAGAAATAAGCGCAGTTGGGCAATGTCTTCGTCGTTTAATATACTAACCGCAATTGAACCACAGGCTTTCCTTCCTTTTCAAGCAGCCAGATTTCTCCTGAATGGTCAGATGAAAAGATTGTTTCTACCGATGCTTTAATGAATATTTTAAACGACTCGTCAAAGTTTCTTTCTTTTTTATAAATCTCTGAATGGGATTCGATGATATACGTTTGGTCGTGTTTTGTTGCAGTCCGTATGTTTAACATTTTTCTACTTCCTTTTTTGTTAAATGATCGTTAACCTGTCGTTGGGTTGAAAAGATGAATAAACCCACACCAATAGCCATATTCCAAGTCATGATCGAAGCTTGAAACAAGATAAAATAGCTGAAGTTTAAGACAACAATGCCTAGTCCTACAAAGAACATGATTGAAAAAAGCAGCTTATCAATCGCTAATGTCTTATTAAAAACAGTTATGATGGGTTCCCCTCCAATCAAAATCGATTTACCTTGTTCCATCTTAGCATAATTTTATATTGAATATTTGCGCAAACATGATTAAGCTAGTTTCATATATAAAAAAGGAGATAAAACATGATCATCCGTACAATTGAACCAAAGGATAATTTATCAATCAAATCCCTTATTAGGCGTTCACTTGAATCGCTCAAATTAGATCGTGAAGGGACTGCTTACACCGACCCTCAGCTAGGAAGCCTCGCGGAGTATTACGCGTCTATCGACCAAGCAAGTTACTGGGTGGCCGAACAAGATGGTGAGGTTGTTGGCGGGATTGGTATTGCCCCTTTTGACAAAAAGAAAGAGATTTGTGAGTTACAGAAACTCTATTTGCATCCAAAAGTACAGGGACAAGGGTTTTCAAAGAAGTTAATGGAAGTTGCGTTAACATTCGCTTCCCATCATTATTCCCATTGCTACTTAGAAACTCATCACAGCTTAACCACTGCCAGCTCTTTGTATGAACGTTTTGGGTTTAAGCTTTTACCTGAACCAATTTCAGGTTCAGAGCACTCCGCAATGGACGCTTGGTATTTAAAAAAACTGACATAAAAAAAACGTGAGAAAGAGACCCTTTCTCACGTTTTTCTTACTGCATCGCAATCGCTCGTTCAACTCGTGTGGCTAATTCTTGTGAAGCGTTGGTTAAATAAGTAAGCACGATGGATCGTGTATCTGCTGGAATACCTGCTAAATCTGCGGCAAGGTTCTGGACAAGATGGTCTTTCCCAGTTGATGTAAGCGAGTCATAATACTCTCCCGCTTGGGTAAAGTCATCTTGTTTTGGAATGTCGGAACGCTGGAGTTTGCCTTCCACATACCTACCGTCTCCACTAGTGACAAGATCCGCTGGTGTCCAATCCGCTTGATGATTCACCGGCACTTTCCGGAATTCAGGTCCAATGCGGCGACGTTGTGAATCGGAGTAAATATTCGCACGACCTTGGAGCATTTTATCATCAGACAGTTCCACCCCATCTAATAGATTTGAAGGTGAAAAGGCAATTTTCTCGACTTCTTCCATAAAGTTCTCAGGATTTTGATTAAGCACCATTCTGCCTACTGGCCTTAATGGGTATTGGTGCTCACTCCATACTTTTGTGTCGTCTAGCGGATCATAAGGGAGCTTCGCCTCATCGCTGGGATTCATTACCTGTACATAAAGACCGTATTGAACGGTCTTCCCAGCGGCGATGGTATTATACAAATCTTGACCAGCAATATCAGGGTTCTCCCTGCTAGTTTAGTCGCTTCTTTTGCGTCAATATACGCCTCACCAGCTAGTGGCACCCAGCGGTATTTCACATAATGACGCTTTCCTTCGACATTCCGCCAGACATATGTGTTTACACTATGTCCAGAAATATGGCGTAAACTTTTCACTGTACCAGCATCCGAATAAAGTCTCACAACAAAGTGAGTCGATTCTGGTGCTCTTGCGACAAAATTCCAAAAACGTTCTGGGTCAATTAAATTGTTTTTAGGTGATGGCAAAAAGGCTTTAATGGACTCTGGGAAACGAATCGCATCTCGGACAGAAAAGACCGGAATGTGGTTAAATATAAGGTCAAAAATTCCATCGTTCGTATAAAATTTCGTTGAGAATCCTCGTACATTGCGTGACGTATCCGGTGTCCCCTTCGTGCTGACGGCAAGTGAAAAACGGACAGCCACTGGACTTGATCGCCTGGTTGTTGTAAGAATGAAAGTTTTGTGTAATTCCTCATTGAATGGAGCGTCTCAAAATAGCCAAAAGCACCAAAGCCCTTTACGTGCACTGGACGCTCAAGAATCTTTTCATGGATAAACGTTTCCAAGGTTTCATGCAGGACACTATCTTGTTCTAAGACAGGTCCTCGCTTGCCGACTGTTTGTGAATGAAGCTTAGCAGGCATATCTTCCTTATACTTGTTTACGTTTCGTTTTTCTCCAGACGTTACTTTTTTCGTTTCTTTAGCGGTTTTCTCTTGTTCTAACTTTGACATATCCCCCTTTTTTTCAGAAGCAGGTGTCACTTCTTTTACTGTACTATTTTTCAACATGGTCTTTAAGTCAGAAGGAGCAACCGATTTAGACATGCTTTGGCTGTCATTTGCCTCATCATTCCTTTTCACCTTCTTCGTTTGCTTATGCTTTACTTTCCTCTGGGGCTCTGACGTCTTTGTCTCCGCTCTCTTTATCGGCGGTTTTTTTATAAGTGGTTTTGTTTCGGATAATTGAAACCAACCATCATTTGCATTGTTGTTTTCTTCCATTAAGTAACCTCCACACATCGAATTCATTTATACCATCGTATGTGGCACGTCTGCTTGTTTATGACTAATGCTGTTCTTAAACAGACAAACAGCCCAGACCGTTTGTCTAGGCTAAACTTCTCGATAAGGTCCCTTATATAACGAGACCCTGACAATTTTTCTTCCTGGTGAGTGAATAGATGATGTTTTTTGCTTTGTCTTCGCTCCCAACCTCCACTTCGCTTTATTTGGGCGACGGATGAGCCTCGCAGCTACGGTTTGTCTTTTCTCCGCTGGAGTCTACGTGTATACCGTCCGCTAGTTCCTGATCATTTCAACTGATGATGCTTTAAATAGAAAAACTCGTTCCAAGAAATAAGACACCAAGCATCGCTATAAAAACCCAAGAAAAAAACCGACCATGATGCCTTTTAATGTGAAACTTCCTTCACCCACTTCAACTTCTCCGCTTTAACACACCATGTTTTGAAGTAAGATTTTATTGCCCCTAATTCGGGATGAACGTCTTGTTTTTGCAGCCATGAACATAAAAAAAGACAATTAGGCTTGGTAGCATGAAGCCATCGCCAATTAAAACCAATACCTCAGAGATTAAATCTCTGAGGTATCTTGTCTACGGTCTGGCTTAGTGTTTTTTTAATTTGGTAATGGTGCTTTTGGTGAAATAAATCCTTTTTCAACAAGTTCTTGCCAAAATGCGGATGGAATCGTCTCTGCCATTGCCGCTAAATCTTCTTTAATTCGTTCTGGTCGCGTTGAACCTGGAATAACCGCTTCAACGGCTGGATGCGCTGTTGAGAATTGCAATGCAGCTGCTTTTAAACTGACATTATGGCGTTTAGCACTTTCATTTAAATTTTGTACATGCGCTTTAACTACGGGCGCTGCTTCCGCATAATCAAAATAAGACCCACCAAGCAATGCTCCTGAATTAAACGGTGCTCCAACAACGATACCCATGCCTTTTTCATGCGCAGTTGGCATCATACGCTCAAGGGCGCGATCATGCTGCATTAACGTGTATTGAGTTGCTGATAAACTTAGATCAGGATGAGCATCTTCTAGATTCATCGCAAGTTCAATCGGAATCGTCGTATTCACACCAATCCCCCACGAGCTGATAACCCCTTCTTCCTTTAGTCGTGCAAGAACTTTAAAAGCACCTTTTCTTGCTTCGTCAAATTTAGAGATCCATTCATCGCCGTGGAAATCCGGTGAGATGTCATGAACATAAACGATATCAAGACGATCTGTTTTTAATCGTTCAAGACTTTGCTCAATGGACCGTAGTGTTGCGTCTTCGGTGTAGTCATCAATCACTTTGTTTTTACGTGCACTTTGGAACAATCCTTCTTTTTCTTCCTCTTCGTCAGAAATGACACGCCCAACCTTTGTGCTAAGTACGTAGTCATCACGATTGTATTTAGATAGGGAATTTCCTAAACGAATTTCCGATAATCCTGCTCCGTATAATGGAGCCGTATCAAAATAGCGAATGCCATGATCCCACGCTGATTGAATGGTTGCTTGAGCTTCTTCCTCTGGAATATCCCGAAACATATTTCCGAGAGGTGCCGTACCGAAACCAATTTTGTTTTTTATCTTCATACTCATTTGTTAAGTCCTCCTCATGCCACCGTTGCTGCTCTAGTTTACTTGCCCTGATTCATTGATTCAAAACATATGCCTAGTAACGCAGCTTTAATAGCATGTCCTTAATGTCTTCATCTTTCATCACAATGTCATGGTAACGTTGTGTAATTTTTGTTAATGCGACATCGTGGTAAAAGAATTCGGTAAAAAACTTCACGAGTGGCGGTGACTGGGTTCGAATCGCCTGCCAACTGCCCTCTTCCATCCCTGCAAATACCATTTCCTTCTCATCAACGATCAAAATTCGGCTACGTTCAAGTGTCTCATGGCTTTGGTTTGGAATAAGCGTGGACACTTTTTTAATACTCGTTTCAATTTCACCAATTACATGGATGACAACGTCCATTCCAGCTGCCTCTTTTGCTTCAAGCACAGGTAAATAATGCTGCAAATCATCTGACCAGGCAGAAATGAAAATTGATTTTGTCGCTTCATCGGTTAACTCTTTTATCACAGAAGCAATGGATTGGTTCTCTTTTAACGTCCAAACACGGTCATCAATTTCCATTTCCGCAACTTCAATTTTTTTTTAATTCTTCTATGTTGGCATCAAAATTCGCTTTTAATTTCTCGATCATCGCTTCCATCGGCAACGCTGTATACTGACGCTTCTTCTCGACCGTTGCCTCAAGCACGATTCCTTTTTCCACCAGCTTATTTAATACTTCATACACCTTCGTTCGTGGAACACCGGAACGCTTCACAATCGCTGTTGGATCAAGTGCTTTGTTAATCGTAATCAGTGATGTATACACCTGACTTTCATATTGCGTAAACCCAAATTGCTGGAGCATCGAATCCCCTCTTCTGCACATATTCTTTTCCTAGCATAGACCAAATGCCAAACTTATTTCCACTTGTTCTAAGAAAAAATAATGTTACTCTCTTAGTGGTAACAAAATCATTAACGAGGTGTTTTATGGATAAACGTGTTTATTTGCTAACGATTGTTTCATTTGTCGTTGGCTTAGTTGAATTAATTTTAGGAGGCATTCTCCATTTAGTCGCATCAGACTTAGATGTTACTCTTGGGCAAGTTGGTCTTTTAATTTCTATTTTTTCCTTTGTTTTTGCCGTATCTGGTCCGATTCTTTTATCAGCAACCGCAAAAGTCGAACGAAAGAAGTTAACATTAATTACGTTACTTGTGTTCTTTTTTGCGAATGTCTTAGCTGTTGTAAGCACAGGTTATGCCATGCTTCTACTTGCTCGTGTGATATCGGCGATGAGCGCCGCTTTGCTTATTTCGCTATGCGTGACGATTGCTTCTAATATTGTCACAGAACCATACCGCGCGAGAGCGATTGGCATCGTCTTTATGGGCGTGAGCGCTTCACTCGTACTTGGCGTTCCCCTTGGTCTCATGTTAGGTAATGCCTTTGGTTGGCGCGCACCGTTTTTATTTATTGTCATCCTAACAGCAATCTCTTTTTTGTGCGTCTACTTCTTTATGGAAAAAATAGCGCCAAAACCTGGCATTCCATTAAAAGAACAATTAAAGACACTAAAAAACAGCAAGATCGTGTTAATCCAATTAACGTCTTTTCTTTTTCTAGCTGGTCATTTAACGCTCTATGCTTATTTAACACCGTTCTTGCAAATGACGCTTGGACTTGAAGGCAATTGGATTAGCATCATGTACCTGATCTTTGGAATTGCCGCAATTATCGGGGGAGGCATTGGGGGAATCTTCTCTGACCGTTTTGGACCAAAAAAGACAATTGTTGGCGTCATTTCTGTCTTTGCCGTATCGATCTTTGCGATTCCATTCACAACAAGCGTTATGCCCCTCTTTATCGGTGTCATGATGGTCTGGAGCATGTTAAGCTGGGCAATTACACCTGCGATGCAAAGCTATTTAATTGCCTCTGCACCAGAGACTTCAGATATTCAGCAAAGCTTAAACAATTCTGCCTTGCATTTTGGTATAGCATTTGGTTCCATGATTGGCGGAGTTGTCATCGAACGAGCGCACGTTGAAATGAACGCGACGGTTGGTGGCGTGTTTGCTTTACTTGCTTTAATCGTGGTGCTGCTGTCGATGCGTAAAGGTAAGAAAAAAACAGATTCAATCTCAGAAGCCGCTTAACAAAGAAAAGCAGTGGGACGTAATGTCCTCACTGCTTTTTTACTTATTTATTGGCAAATGGAAGCCAGCCCGGACGGCTTTGTACATATTCCCACATCGAATCTGGGAAAGCCAAATCCTCACGATCTTCTGGACGGATTTCCGTACGGATCGTATCTTCTTCACCATGTCTTACTTTCTTAATCCAATCTGGTTCAACAAGTAATCCTCGACCAAGTGCGATTAACGGTAAGCCCATATCCAGTGCTTTCACTGCATCATCTGGTGTTTTTACCATGCCTACACCAATCAACGGAATATCGTTGCCAATTTCATCTTGAATTCGTTTTAACACAGGCGTGTCGTTGCTTTTATCACGCATCGACGTTTGCTCAAAATGGCCAACTGAAATGTGCAAGTAATCAAGGCCTTTATCCTTCAGTTTGTTAAGCAATTGCATCGTGTCATCTAACGTAATACCAGGCTCCTCAAGCTCTTCTGGTGACACGCGATATCCCCACATAAACGGTTTTGTCGCATGTTGCTTTATAGTGTCTTTGACTGCATCAACTACAGCAAGAGGAAATGCCATTCGTTTCTCGAGTGTGCCTCCCCATTCATCTGATCTACGGTTGGAATGAGGCGAGAAGAATTGTTGGATTAGATACGTATTAGCACCATGAATTTCAACACCATCAAAACCTGCTTGAATCGCTCTCCTTGTTGCCTCCCCAAACGCCTTTACCATCTCATGAACTTCTTCATTCGTTAATTCCCGCGGTGTTTCCGCGTCATCACGTGCTGCCGCAACGGCGCTTGCACTTACAGGCTGCTCACCTACCGAAGCACTTGTCCCCATTCGTCCAACATGGAAAATTTGCAAGACTGCTTTTGTGCCCTTGCTCTTAATCGTATTGGCAAGTTTCGTCAAGCTCTCAATCTGTTTATCAGAAGCAGCACTTAACGAGCCAGAAAACTTACCATTTTCCTGTACTTGTGCGCAAGAAGTTAGGACAAAGCCCACCCCTTCTACTCTGCGCTTGTAATAAATATGTTCATCTGTCGTGACCATGCCATTTTCAAACGATGACTGTGTTGTCATTGGCGCCATAACGATTCGATTATCAACAGTCACACCAGATGCAAACGTAAATGGCTCGAATAGCGGTTTATATGTGTTTTTCATAGTTGCCTCCTTTAATTTGCATGCACATGCATATAAAATAGTAATATTCATTTTATTTTTTTGCATGTAACACTAGTTGGTATTTCCGATTTTCTCTCCTCTTAAACCAAGAAGTAAACAAGGAAATACGTTCTATAAATATAATTTGTATGCACATGCAACTATATAGAGATATCGATGCTATGTCAATAGAGATGCTTTTCCTCATCTAGACATCGTTAGGCTAAATTGCACCCACTTCCATGATATAGTATCCTTATAGACAGTTATTTAGCTATTTAAGGCAGGGGATTTATTTTGGAGAAACCTAATCATCTCATTGATTCATGGGTACAATATGCTAAGTTTTACGCTCGGCTTTCAAATGCGTTAGACTCCGTACTTCAACAGCAATTTCAATTAAATATAAATGAGTTTTATCTTCTATACTTTCTATCCCAAGCGGATCAAAATAAACTGCGATTATCAGAACTCCATCCAAAGGTTGGTCTTAGTCAAAGCGCACTCTCCAGGCTTGTTTCTCGTATGGAAAACTATAGAGGGGAACAAATTGTGACGCGGTCGATTTGCGAAGATGACAAGCGCGGCACATTCATTAAGCTTTCTGTATCCGGTGAAACGCTCCTGTCTTCGATCCGGACAACACTCGATACAACGCTAAACGAATCTCTTAGCTCTCAAGACATTGAGCATATTTTGGCAATCGTTAAGCGTTAGTATCCAATAAAGAGCGTCTAAATAGACGCTCTTTCGCATGTGCTTACGTGCTTTGCTTCTGCTTTTCTTTTACCAAATGATTCCGTGATTCTTCGGCTAATTTACGTAGTTTCTGCAAATCATGATGAAGCAACTTCCCGTTCTGCTTCACTGCTTTTCCACCAACATACACAGAGTCAACATTGCCTGTGTGTGCACATTGCGTCACAACCCCAATTGGATCATTGACGGGAAAGATGTTGATATCGTCGGTACGCACCATAATAAAGTCCGCTTCTTTACCAGGCGTAAGTGTTCCTATTTTATCCTCAAGCATTAATGCTTTTGCACCTTCAATTGTCGCTGCTTCTAGCATGCTTTCAGCGGCGATATGTAGTTCTGGACCAGGCATTGTCCCTTCATTTAATAACTGCTGGTTCACTCGTGCACGCTCTGCTTGCAGCGCAAACTTCATTTGTGTAAACATATCCCCACCAGTCGATGTCACAACATCTACTCCAAGCGCAACGTTTAACCCATTTTCGCGTGCTAATCCTGTTGCCGGATAGCCGTGACCCATCATCATTTCGATTTCCGGCGTAACGGAGATGCTGCCGCCCTTTTCGGCGAGTAGCTTCATTTCTTCTGGGCGAACGGCATTTGCATGAGCAAAATTTAAGTCACGACCAAGTAAGTTTGCTTCATTTAACCGTGTAATTGATTGAGAAGGATGTCCCCATGTTCCAAACCCTAAGTGCATGCTGCAAACCGCATTTAGTTCTCTCGCTAGCTCAATTTCTTTCACACTCGTTTCCCAAGCACTAAATTCTGGCCCTCGAATCGCTAAACCCATTGTGAGCAATTGATCTTCCGATGAAAAATAACGCACCTTCGCCTTGCGTGCATCTTCTGCGTTATCAAGTGTGCTATCGTTGTTCCAATACTCAGTATCCCCAGGGCAACCGTGAGCAAAGACCGCACGAATTCCTGCGTCCTCAAGTCCTCTGATCATTTCATGTGTATGGTCAGGTGAAATAATCATCGTCCAATCAAGCAATGTGGTCACACCTGCATCAAGGGCTTCAAGCGCACCCAATAAGTTTCCGATATAGTCATCTTTTGGGCGCCTAAGTGAACCGTAATTGCCATAATAGATCTTCCCTAAATACGTCTGTAACGACCAGTCAACGCCAATATTTCGAATAAGCGATTCCCACGTATGTCTGTGCGAGTCAACAAATCCTGCATAATGATCCGATTCGATGCGTCGATGACTTCGCAATTGTCTGCATTTAAGTTCGGACCGATTGCCTCAATCGTTGAGCCATTTACAAGTAAATCTGCATTTTCATAGTTTCCTAGTTTCTTATCGAGTGTAAGGATCGTCGCATTTTTAAAGAGTTTTCTCATCGGTCTCCCCTTTCTTATTGCTTTATTTACACTGTTGTAGAGTACTTTATGTAATCTTTTTGTTTCTTACTATTAGTCTAGTAGATTGAGCATTCACAATCAATGAATAGCGCTTCCATGAATAAAGCAGTAGACATGACAAACGCCTACTGCTTTCTCCTATAGTCTTCATACAACACACTCATTATAATCTCATCCGAATAGACATCATTCATATATAAAGCTTGCCTCAGTACACCCTCTTGTTTAAAACCAGCTTTCTTATAAGAAGCAATTCCCCTTGGATTATGGGAATACACTTGCAACTCCAAGCGATTTAATTGAAGCTCCTCAAACACAAATTGTTGAGCAAGCATTGTTGCCTCTGTCCCGTAGCCCTTGCCATATTGATTTTTGTGATGCAAGGCAATCCGATACATGGCTTTGTTATTGTCCAAATCAATTTCTATAATGGCCAAGTCTCCAATGATCTCGCCACTCTTCACTAAACAGATTGCGAAATCATGGCGCGATGAGTCACGCTCGAACTGACACACTGCTTCTTTCACCTCTTCTTTTGTGAAAACCTTACGGGTTGCGGTCATGTATAACGCTTCTTCATCTTGCAGACCAGCAAAAATGCTGGCGCTATCGACTACTTTGAGTGGGCGCAAATAAACGGTACGTCCTGTTAACATATGCCTTCCCCTTTCCTATTCTCTATCTATTAAGTTAACGAAAAAGGAAAGGCAGTGATAGACCACAAACGAATCAGAATCATTTTTGCCATAACAAAAAGCGCCAATAAATAGCGCTTTATCATCCCTTGACGTAGACAATCTTCTTTATCGTTTCGACCGCCAAATGATGGCGGACAGCCAATTGTTCGATTGATACCCCTTCAGAAAAAGCTTGTTTCATCGCAGCATTACGCTTACGAATAAATGCTTTTGTTCCCGAACATTCACCCCACTGAAAATGGGCTGTTTCTTTTTTAGGAATATAGATCGTTTCACCTTGAACATACTTTTGAATCTCTTCTATTAATTCTTTTGGTAATACGACGGAAGCACTCTTATATGCCATTTTGCCCAGCTCCTTATTTTATCTTTTTACAAATAAGGCAGCAAAGCCGCATGATAAGAAATAGCCCCAAGACAATTAGGAGGAATTCCTAGCCCATACAAAGGATAGCCATTTCAACCATAGGCTCTGCATGGGCGTTCACCGAAACCGAATAAACATTTGTATTGTGCATAGATGTCCCTCCTCACCGGTTTGAATTTTCACTCTTTATTGTATGCGATACCCAGTAGATGAATCTAGTAATATTAATAATGTATTGATCATTGCTGTTTTTCATTTACCTATATACAAATACAGCAACGGACTGATAACCATAAACAAGTAAATAATTGAAATGAAGTCATTTAACAATCGCTTCCTCCTTCCATTCTCCTTACCACCATTACTTAGTATTCACCTTTATAGTCAACCTCCTCTCCTCCTCCATTTTTCAATTGACACCAACGATCAACTCACTTAAAATAAATACAGACTAGTCGGTATTAAAAATGAAGGGTGATGTAGATGAAAGGCTCTGATAAAAAAGACTTAATCTTTAAAGCAACAGTTCAATTGATTGCCGATAAAGGCTTAAATCACTTTTCAATGAACAACGTCTGCGATGCAGCAAACATTAGCAAGGGTGGCTTCGTGTATCATTTCCCTTCCAAAGATGATTTGTTAATCGAATTAAACGAGTATCTTGTACGTTATTCGATCAAGTTGATTCGAAAGAAAGTCGAACAAACACACTCGTATACAGAAGCATATTTGTTTGCTTGTCTTGACGGGTATGCGTCAGTAGAAATGAAGGCCTATTCCGCTTTAACAAACTATTATTCAGATACCGATTTTAAAGCTTCATGGAACATTTTTTATGAAGAAGTAACAGAAAATTTATTAGAGGAAAACTCGACTGAATGGACACAAACCATTTTGCTTGCAACTGATGGATTATGGTTTAACGGAACCACCTATCCACTCGATCGACTGAAGAAAACGTTCTCGTTTCTATTGCAGCAAGCTCAATCATCACAAAAGGAGAATGACTGATGGTTTACGCAGCACTATTTACTGCTATTATCATTGCAACAATTGGGGATTACTTTTTAAAGAAATCAGAAGGGTTTAGGATTAAACGGTTTGCTTTTTTTACCATTCTCCTGTATATCCCTACGTTTTATCTCTTATCAATTGTGATGTTGGAAATACCCGTAGGCATCACCTATGCGACATGGAGTGGGATCGGCGTTTTATTAACAACATTGTTAGGTGTGTTTATTTTTAAAGAGAAGATGAATCTCAAAATTGTTTCGGCATTAACCGTCATTATTGTTGGTGTTGTTTTACTAAATCTGTTTTAGGACGTGGATAATGAATCGTACTTTTAATGGAGGAATTCTGCTTTTCCTCGCCATCTTGTTTGAAGTCATTTCAACAACAAATATTAAACTGTCAGATGGATTCACGAATCTCACGAATTCAATCGTCTCCGTTGTTGCCCTTATTTTGGCGATGTTCTTTTTAGGAAAAGCGTTAAATCACATTGCTCTCTCAATGGCGTATGCGATTTGGGTTGGTGTAGGGACAGCGATGATCTATGTGATTAGTATTTTCTTGTTTAATGAACCGCTTAGTTTCATTAAAATAGTTGGCCTCCTGATGATTATGGGTGGCGTGATTGCTTTAAACTTTTTGAGCAGAGAATCCGGAACGCATTCGGCAGAAAAAGAGGCTTCAACTCACACGTAAAGAAACCGCTCCAAATGATTTGGAGCGGTTTTCTATCTTTAGACGTTTTCAATTCCTAGTTGGTGAAGCGTATAGTGTGCATTCTCCCGCACGTGTTGATTCGTGCTGTTATACGTAATTAATGCCTTCCATAATGCCCATCCTTTTGCGCGTTCCCATGTGGCATGATCGATTTTCATCTCCTTCTTAAACACGGCCCTGCTTGCTTGATCAAAAAAGGTCCAAGCCATTGTTAAATCGCAAGCTGGATCCCCTACTCCTACGATGCCAAAATCGATTACACCTACTAAATGACCATCTCGAACAAGTAAATTCCTTGCGCCACATCACCGTGTACCCATACGGGCTGTTTATTCCATTTCGTCGCTCTCGCTTGCTTCCACATTAATGCACAAGCGTCTGTATCTACCTGTTCTTTTAGCTCAAATAGCGCTTGTTTTGTTTCCTTTTCATAGACCGCTAAATCACCGCCACGGTAAAAATTATGAGTACCTGCTGCTGGTCCAGTTGAGGCATCAATGCTTTCGAGCTCCTTTAAAAAGCACGCCAACTCTTTCGCAAACACGTTCCAATTGACGTTGCTTGCTTGAACGGTCTCTCCATCTAGCCATTTGTTTACTGACCAAACATAAGGATATGCCTCCGCTGGCTCCCCTTGTGCGATGGGTTCTGTAATTGGCAAAGAAAGTTTTTTTGCGAGAAATGGCAACCACTTTGCCTCTTTTTCCACTTGTGGCACGTATGCTTTCCCACTAGGCATTCGAATCGCCATCTCATCCCCTAAATGAAAGGTCCGGTTGTCATGTCCACTACGTTGAACGGGCTTTATTTCTTGACTTTTCCACTGAGGAAATTGCTCTGCAATCAATTGTTTAACGACTGCTACGTTAAGATTCATATGATCACTCCAGAAAACCGTAATTACTCTTCAGTATTCATACAAAATAGCCTTATACGTTTAATATGCGGAACATTCTTTATTTTTGCAGTGATTTTTAACGATGTTCTTTAGTAGGTGAAATCATCTTTCACCCGTTAATTCATCCCGAATGGCTTATAACGATAAGTGTTAGATAACGATAACCTAAATTCTTCGACACGATTCTACAATATCTATTCCTGTAGTATAATTGACAATATGTCTATAAATGAGGTGAACAGGATGGCAAAGGACTCTTACCTAGATTTGCGCGTGTTGCGTACAAGAAAAGCAATTCGACATGCGTTTATTACCTTGCTTGAGGAAAAAGAGTTTAATAAAATCTCCGTCAACTCGATTGCTCAAAAAGCAGAGATCAATCGAGTGACTTTTACTTGCACTATAAAGACATAAACGATTTAATTGACAGCCTCGTTAACGATCTTTTAACCGAGGTACGAACGATTTTAACGGATCACGTTGATAACGATTATGGTGAGCGACGTGAATTAACCTCTTTGGTTTTGTTGCTTGAACACATTGCAGAAAACGCCCAAATTTACAAAGCGTTGCTTGTCTCAAAACACATTCCTTTTTTTACGCCAAGATTAATGGAGTTAATTACCGGGATGATTTTGCATGCAGACGATCTAACAGGAAAGAACAACAATACTCATCTGATCCACTTCGATACGCCACCCGATATTGCGCGTTGGTATGCATCTTCCGCGCTGATTGGGACGATCTCAATGTGGCTCGGGGACGATATGCCGTATAGCCCCCAATTTCTTGCAGAACAATTGATCCAACTGAACCCATTTCGCCCTCATTAAGCACATCCTTTATATTTTAATTGACAATCACGTAGCAAGTGTCGTCTAACTTACACATAGCCCGCGATTGTCGATTGCCTCCTTGTTCAAAAGTCGCTACGATGAAACTATAAAGGAGGGTCCATTATGATGAAAGTTGGAATTTACAATGGTCAAAATGATATTGGTGTTGAAGAACGTCCCGTCCCGAAAATAGGACCAACTGATGCGCTGATCCGCGTTTTAATGGGCGGTATTTGCGGCACTGACATTAATATTGTTAAAGCTGGATCAGAAATGGGCATTCGCTTTGGCTCCGAGTTTGGACATGAACTTTTTGGTGAAGTCGTTGAAGTAGGATCTGCCGTAAAAGACGTAAGAGTAGGCATGCGTGTTGGTGTAAATCCAATTACAGCAAAAAAAGCAGGTCGTCGCTATTCACTTGAAGTTGGTGCTTTTTCCGAGTATGTGCTTATTGAAGAAGCGGCACTTAACTATAATCTCTATCTGTTTGATCCGTCTGTTCTTGCTAAAGAGGGCGTCCTAATGGAACCAATGAGCGTTGGCTTCCACGGAGCATTTAGTGTGGAGCCAAAACAAGACGAAAACATTGTCGTGCTTGGTGCTGGTCCGATCGGATTATCTGCGGCAGCAGGGTTGATTGGCGAGGGGATCAAAAATGTTTGCGTGGTCGACATGGACGAATGGCGGTTAGCAAAAGCAAAAGAATTAGGTGCCTGGACGGTGAATACATCCACTCATTCACTTCCTGACGGATTAACTACCCATTTCGGTACAGTAAATGTGTATGGAGTTGACACACCAAATGTAGACGCTTTCATTGATGCAGCTGGTGCGCCTCCCCTTTTTGAGCAGATTATGAAGCTAACGAAACCCCATGCACGTATCGCCATTATTGCCGTTTATAAAAATGAAGTTCCAATAAGCCTCGCTCAAATCATGAGCAAAGAAGTAAAGGTTATTGGGGCAAGTGGCTATACCCATGAGGATATTCTGAAAGTGATTAGCCACATTAATGAAAGTAAAACAACAATCGCTACGATCGTAACTGACACGTTCAAACTCGAAGACATACAAACGGCTTTTAGTACAGCTATTAAGGCAGATAAAACCATAAAAGTATTGGTGGATTTAACGTAATGAGCTACAACATTCATTCAGATTTTAAACAGTTAGAGAAGAATTCGCTTCCCCTATATCCACTCATTTTGCCGGTATTAAATAAACTAATTGCTCGAAAGAATAACCGCATTCCTTTACCGGATGGTATTCATACGACGAAACAGCAAATCGTTGGATACGAAAACGGCGAGATTGAACTAACGTTTTACAAACCTGATGGCATTAGGGACAACGCTCCATGTCTAATCTACTTGCATGGCGGGGCATTCGCTTTGCAAGCTGCGCCTTACCACATCAATCTCGTGTGTGAGTATGCGAAACAAACGCCATGTATTGTGGTTTTTGTGGATTATCGTTTATCCCCCAAACACGCCTTTCCAACTGGTATTGAGGATGCTTATTGCGCCTTTAAATGGGTTGTTGAACATGCTGAGTCGCTTGGAATTGACCAGAAGCGCATTGCTGTTGCTGGCGATAGCGCAGGCGCTGCTCTTGCGACCGCGGTTACGTTAATGGCCCGTGACCGTAAAGCGCCTCACATCTGTTTTCAATTGCTTATGTATCCAGTAACGGATGCTAGGCAAAAAACAGAATCGATTGCTGAGTATACAGACACACCGATGTGGAACGCCAAGCTAAACGAGAAGATGTGGAAGCTCTACCTTAAAAACGGCGTAGGCAGTAAGAAATCATATGCCTCTCCAATTGAGAGTGACTCACTAGCTGATTTACCAGATGCCTATGTCGAAGTCGCGGAGTTTGACCCATTACGTGACGAAGGCATTCATTATGCTGAGGCGCTACAAGATGATGGTGTTCACGTGGAGCTTAACCGGACAAGCGGTACGGTTCATGGCTATGACATGGTCGAAGGAAGCGAGCTCGTACGCGAGAATGTCGCTAAACGGATTTCCGCGTTACAAAAAACATTTTACTAAAAACAAAATAGGGAGAGTGTTTTAGATGAAACTTCAAGATAAAGTCGCAGTTGTTACAGGTGCAGCATCAGGAATGGGTGCAGCGATTGCCAAGCTATACGCTAAAGAAGGCGCAAAAGTCATTGTCGCTGACTTAAATGAAGTCGGTGCACAAGCGATTGCAACAGAAATTACGGAGACTGGCGGCACTGCCAAAGCATTAAAAGTAAACGTTGCTGAACAAGCCGATATTGAAACGATGATTGATACAGCTGCAGCTGAATTTGGCACGCTTGATATTCTCGTGAACAACGCGGGTATTATGGATAGCTTTGAACCAATTGGCGATATTACGGACGAGAAATGGGATCTTCTTTTTGACGTAAATACAAAAAGTGTGCTGCGCTCGACACGCAAAGCGTTGCCTCTTTTCTTAGAAAAAGGAAACGGCGTTATCATTAATATCGCGTCATCAGGTGGTCTAAACGGCGCCCACGCAGGGGCTGCCTATACAGCTTCAAAACACGCTGTTGTTGGCATGACGAAAAACACAGGTTATATGTACGCTGAAAAAGGCATCCGCTGTAATGCGATTGCCCCTGGCGGTGTTCAAACGAACATTGGCGCGGCACTAAAAAACATTAACCAGTTTGGCGCGAGCCGCTTACAAAAACCACAATCTGTTATGCCACGAGTTGGACAAGCAGACGAAATCGCAAAGGTTGCCTTATTCCTTGCATCTGATGATGCGAGCTTCGTAAACGGAACGGTTGTTACAGCTGATGCTGGTTGGACTTCCGCATTTTAATATTAAAGAAAAGCCTTCAAAGTGAAGGCTTTTTTTGATTGGATTCCTTCTTGATACACCCAAGTAGTTCCTTTTTTTCATTCACTCTCGTAACTCAAGCAGTATGATTGCCTCGTAGCGTCCACAATTGATGTATCATGAAACATGTCGCCACCACTGTTAAATAGGTTAAAATAAACCAGCCTATTTTCAAATATGGAGCGACAACAGACGTTATTATTTCACTAGTCAAAAAACTACTAAAGTAGATAGCAGTGGATACTACACTAAGTAAAAGAATAAAAAAAGACCAACCTTCAACTAGTTTGCTGCGCGTTTGTTCTTTTTAAGCATTGTATTGATTGTTCCAACCGTCTTTCTTGTTTTTAGAAAACTTATCTATCCATCTTTTAACAAATGTAGCTAACTTTACCCACAAATAAATTTCTGAACTTATAAGTAAGGTTGACAAAATGACATCAATAGTTCTTCTCATAGGCGTTTTGAGCGCCAATACAAAATTAAGGAGTGATGCAATTATATTAAACATGTGTATTAATGCTAAAGACGCCAGTCTACTGTATGGCTTTAACGGATTTATAGGCTAGTTAAAAGGAAACTTAAAAGAAGAAATTAAACAATCTTCCTTATTTAGCTTAAAGATTAACTGCTAAAACAAGTTGATTCATAAACACTTTCGAATATAAGGAAATAGAACATATAAATAAAACGCTTAACTAGAGAAGCTTTCATTATTTATAAGTTTGTTTTTTCTTTGCTTGTACCATTCTGTAACTACTTGAGAAGGATATACTTGAACTTCCTCTAGCAGCATATTTTTAAGGAGACGATACTGCTGTTCAACATTATATGAATCTTTTAATTGATCATACAGCTTCATCAGCATAAAGTAACTCTCTTCAATATATGGGTACATTGTCTGGATACGTAAGAATAAAGTAATAGAATCTTCATCATTTTTAACAGAAAAAAGGAAACGCCCCACTTTAGTAGCAGTCATGTACCAAAGGTTCTTGAGACGTTCTCTTTCATTTTCCGCCCAAAGATATCCTTCCTTGCTTAAATAATCACCTTCATACGCATCTAGTACAACCTGATAGTCTTTTAGTGTTTTTAAAGTAAGGTAAGGTAATTGTTTAACTGTTCTTTCCCACTCTAGAGTGTCAAGTTTAACTTCACCAGGCAATAATTGATAGTGATCTTCAACACTTTTAATTTTAAATGAAGAAAAAACAGATAAGGTCTTTCGTATTAGATATATAGTAGAGTATAATTGTGTGTAAGCTTTCTTAAATTCAAAGTCTGGCCACAGAACCTCAATAATTAGATCTTTCTTTACTAAAGAACCTTGGTAATGCAACAGAAACAGAAATAACTCTTTTGCCTTGGTTGTACGCCACTGAACCTTTAAAGGTACTCCATCACTAATTAACTCAAATGAAGACATGCACTTTATTAACGAATGTTTAGTAGACGATGCCTGTTTTTTTACTTTCATGACTCGATTAATTGTTTTACGAAGTCTATCTGGTGTAACCGGCTTCATGATATAGTCTACAGCGTTTAATTCAAACGCTTTTACAGCGTGTTCTTGAAATGCAGTCACAAACACGATTTTAATGTGGGGGTGCTTCATTTGGACCTGTTCTGTTAAGTCGAGTCCATTCCTACCGCCAATTTCGACATCAAGGAAAATCAAGTCTGGAGGATCACGATCAATTGCCTTGACAGCCTTTGAGACAGAATAATAGGTTTCGAGCACATCGAATTTCCCAACCTTCATAAGTTGTTTTTCTAAATACGAAAGTTCTAAAGGTTCATTGTCTATTAAAATGACTTTCATGAAGGAGTGCCCTCCTATAATTCATTAATTAATATTTAGTTTGAGAATATACATTCTAATCGGAATAATTAGCACAACCATTTGTTTAAACAAACTTTTTAGCCAACCGTTTCTTCAGTGATTTCTACTTTAATTGAATAGTACCCATCTGCATTCACCATTAAAGCACATATTGCTTCTAATTTAGCAATGACTTCTAAAGATGTAAGTGCTTTTTCCTCTCTAAATGCAAGTGAAGTAACACGATCTACTTCAAAATCCAACTTACTCACCCCTTTTTTCTGATGTGGGATTAGCAACATGGTAGCTACTAATCTATAAACATAAACTAACGTTATAGGTCTTTCCTATACAAAAACTATACAACTGTTAAGATTATATACCAAATAGTGTTAATTACGTACTTTTAATCATTTTTGAGTCCATCCATTTAGCCAATAATGGGATTGCATCCTTTCGATTGTGAATCCCAATCTTACTATATATGCTGCTTATGTAATTGCGCACAGTCCCCTCATTTAAATTCATTTTTTGTGCAATCTTCTTGTTACTTAAATCGTTCGTTAAAAAATAAATTACTTTCTTTTCCATTCTCGAAAAGCGTATTGATGCAAAATGTCCTAGCTCGTCTTTAAGTATTTGCTTATCGTATACGAAATCTCCAGTTAATACCTTATGAACAGAAGAAGCCAGCTGGTCATATGTTATTTCGGTCAACAGAAGTCCATTAACCGAGTACTTTATACACATCATTGTGTAATCATATGAAGGGTCACTTGCTAAGACGATTAATGCAACGTCTCTATAAAGATTGCGCACATGTTTAATCCACTCAAGAGATTCCGTTTCCTCTCCAAAGATAAAAATAAGCTCGGGGGCATGTTCTTGTATATGCTGCTTTAATACATCAACAGATTCAACCATATGTAAGTCAATAAATTCATCTTGATTTGATCGGTATTTAAATAAATCAGCTAATAAGCAGTGCTTTGAAACAAATAATGCTTTCATATAGACGCAGCTCCTAATTCTCTACCTTCTGCAAGGCGTTATTTACAAGTAAGAGTAAAAAGTGATTCTGAACAATTTCTGTACAAAAAAGCTGAATACTGTACAGTTTTTGTATAGTTTAGAGGTATAAAATTTAAAGGAAGTACATCTTTAAATTAACCTAAAGAATGATTGTACAGAATTGAGGTAAGAGCAATGTTAAAATCGATTCCCATTCTTCCTGTCAAAAGTATGTTATCTAGTATAAAATTTTATGAAGCCAGACTCGGCTTTCAATTGCAGGAAGAAGTAGAGGATTATGCACTTATACAGAATGAAGAAGCCTTCTTGTATTTAAAGAAGGACGACAAAGAATTTAGAGCAAAATGCGTCTTTTATTTAGAGAACATCGATCTATTCTTTAGAGATAGGGGTTATATCGACTATTGGAAAACACTTGGTAAATTACACTTGAGTAGTGAAGGAAGATTGGTCTTCTCAATGGTAGATTTAGATGGGAATCAATTAAAACTAATCGAGTCTTCCACGTCAAAATACCTAGGAAATTGATTGTTTCATCTACTAAACACATTTGGATAATGTACAACAAACCCGTCCTCATCCACGCATATCACTGTTTCATAGCCCCTACATTCATATTTAAAATAACGCAGCCCCTCTTCTTTCCTCTCATATGTATACATTTGTTTTACTTTTGTTAGATGCAATTCTGGAATCGCGACGTACACCATCTCAAACGTTTTCTCTTCTCCAAGCTCCCAGTTTTCACGGTTAATTGGTAGAGTGTTGGAAGATGGCGTAGCTTCGATGTCTACATCAATCGCACCGTTTAAATCGGCTAGTGGTAGTCCCTCTTCGTTCAGCCATTTACCATTGCCATCGCTAAAAAGAGTTCGAGTTTCCCCATGATCAATTTGAACAGATAGCTGACGCGTCACCCAGTTGGACTCCATTTTTATTTCATAATTCACCGTATGAGCTTTTTCATCGTCAACATAAATAATCGTTCCTTTTCCTTTAGTGCCCTCCAACAAAAAATGTTCATATCCGAGTTTCTCTTCATTTTTCCATAAGATTGTTTTCTTCATTATGTATTTGCTCCTTGATTGATTTTCTGATATGAATACGTTCGACAACCATCTAGGATCTCCTTTACCATACTAAAAACCACCTTTCTGTAAAGGTGGTTTTTCTTATTTTAATGTACCATGCGCTTCTATTCCTCAAGTATTCTTGATACGACTTGTTTTTCCAAATCTACCATGCGCTCATCCGTGACATCACGTGGACGGCTTCCCTTGTTTTCTAGGTCAAGCGTGATCTCACCATCTTCAATTAAAATAATCCGGTCGGCAAGTTTGACAGCTTCACGTACATCATGAGTCACAAGCAAAGCGGTGAAAGAATTTTTAAGCCAAATTGTTTCAATCAAGTCTTGCATTTCCGTACGGGTCAACGCATCAAGTGCACTTAATGGTTCATCAAGCATCAGTAAATCTGGATCTCGAACAAGCGCTCGAGCAAGGGCAACACGTTGTTGTTGGCCACCGGACAATGTTCCAGGCCATTCATTACTAAAAGCCTTAAGACCTACAGCGTCCAACACTTTTTTCTGCATGTGGGCGCCATTGCCCTTTTAATCCGATCCCAACGTTATCGATCACTTTTTTCCAAGGAAGAAGCCTTGAATCTTGATACATCATTGTTACACTTGCTTTTGTTTTTTTGAGTGTCTCATTTTCATAAAGTAATTTCCCCCCGCTTGGCTTTCAAGACCTGCGACAAGGCGGAGCAATGTACTTTTCCCACTCCCACTCTTACCAACAATGGCTACAAATTGGCCAGAGTCAATCGTAATATCAACGCTTTTTAACACTTCATTTTTACCAAATGATTTATGCAGTTGCTCCATCTTGATTTCAATGCCACGTGTTGTGGTTTGGTTTACCATCCTCTTCCTCTCCTATTTCCTGTAGTTCTGGTGCCATCGTAGCGCTTTTTTCTCACCAAATTGAGCAATCATATCGGCAAGCTTCCCAAACAATGCATAAATAATAATCGTCACAATAATTACGTCCGTTTGCATAAATTGACGAGCATTCATCGCCAAGTAGCCGAGCCCGTCACTTGTCGCAATTGTCTCTGCGACAATTAATGTGAGCCACATTACACCAAGAGCATAGCGGAAGCCAACAAAAATCGATGGCAAGGCACCTGGCAAATAAACATGCCTAAAAAGCTGCCAACCTTTAGTCCATACATCTTTCCCATTTCAACAAAACCCCGGTCAACATTGCGAATTCCGTGCAACGTATTGATGTAAATTGGGAACATAACGCCAAGCGCAACTAAGAAGATTTTTGATGTTTCACCAATACCGAGCCAAACAATCGCAAGTGGCAATAAGGCAAGATGGGGAATATTGCGGACCATCTGAATCGATGTATCAAAAGTGAAAAACGATATTCTTGACCATCCGTTTAAGATTCCTAGAACGAGACCAATCACGCCACCGATTAATAAGCCAACAAATGCACGGTATAAACTGATTTGAATATGTTCGAAAAGCGTTCCCGATGACAGCAATTCCCAAAATGACTCCACAACAGTTGTTGGTGCTGGAAATAAACTCGGTGAAACAAGTTCTGCCATCGAAACCAATTGCCAGATGACTATAACAAGAACCGGCAGAACCCACGGTAATAGTTGAGTTTGAATTGTATTTTTCATTGCAGCCACCTACTGTTACTCAATGTTGTCAGTCGCCCACGTAGGATCAACAGGCATCAACTCTGATACATCGATTTCTTCATTAATTAAACCAATTCGATAATAATCGTCCGCTTGCAGTTGTTGTCTAGCGATAATGTCTTCATTAATATTTTCCACGCCATACACACGGCGATTTACAACTGTATCAAGTACTTCTTTATCAATTCCAATCATAGTGGAAAGCAGTTCTGCAACATCATCGGGATTCTCATTCGCCCATTGATCGGACCGATTTGTTTCTTCTAATAAAAGTTGCACAAGTTCTGGTGACCCTTCAGCGAATGATGGTGTTGAGAAATAAAATGTCCGGTTTGGATAATCCTCGACATTATGGTCCAATGTCGTCACATCAAGCGTATGTTCTACACCTGCGAAAAACGGGTCCCATGAAGCGAGTGCATCAACTCTCCCGTTTCAAGTGCCGCACGACCTTGTGAAGCGTCTCCCATATAACGGAAAGTCACATCATCTACACTCAAACCCTCTGCTTCTAACGCTAGAATCGCTAAATAATGATGGTTTCCTCCTTCTAGTACAGCAATACTTTTGCCGTCAAGATCTGCTATTGATTGAATACCAGAGTCGTCTCTCACCATAATGCCAACACCTTCTTCATGTGACAAACTAGCACCTACATAGGTAATCTCTCTGCCTTGCGCTTGTGCAAAAATACCAGGACCATCTGCGGCATTTCCATAATCAATATTATTTGTAGATAAAGCTTCCATCACAGCTGTTCCTTGATCAAATTCAATCCATTCAACCTCTACATCAAGACCTTCTTCCTCAATCCGATCTTCGAGATAACCACTCTCACGCAATACATTTAATGTATTTCCCGTTTGAAATCCAACACGAATGGTTTCTTCCCCGCTTGCATTTGAGGCGTCATCTCCACAAGCAGAAAGCAAACCTCCTGCTACTAGTAGAAATGTTGGTAAGGCAACTAATTTACGCATGTTTCTTCCCTCCATTAAACAGATAGTAACCGTTACGAATATTAAAATATTCCTGTTCACTCGAACCATCCAATGTTAATAGAAATGGTCGTTCTCCTCGTTTATCAAGTGTTTCTTTCACAATGCCCGCACCAATCGGTTCTGCAAACTGTACATTTCCCCCACTTAGTTCAAGCATATAGATCTTTGCCTGTAAAGCTTGGTCCACATAGTTACCGATTTGTTTCAAATCAAACCATTCTGACCATTTAGAAGCCGTTTCTTTCGCATCATGCACGGACATTGTGATTGATTCAACAGCAAACGCACCATCTTTATGAGAGCCAATTACATTCGCTTCTCTTAAACCCGTTTCACGTTCTTCATCCGTCTCATGCCAATCAATAAAAAATGGCAGCGGCAATTCAGACTGTTCTTCCCCTACAAAAAGTAGTGACCACTCCAACAATTTACCGTCCGGTCTTTTTCTGCTAAGCGGCACAGGCCCATTCGTTTTTAATCCTTTTTCTTTAAAATGCTTTGCCAGTTGATCTAAATTGTTTGACCGTATACACATTTTTGCAAACCCTTCAGAAAATCGATCCCGCGCAATGGAGGAAAAAGGACTATATGCAACGTCTTTTGCACCCACTTGGTCAAAAAGCTCCTTGTCGTCAATCCCGAGAAATTCAATGTAACTTAATCCAAAATGCAGTAACGTGTTATAAGAACCCCGTTTCTCATGGCGTCCACCATAAACGGTATGGAATCCTTTATTTTGAAATTCATTCATGATGTCATGTGCATCGTCGACATAATGAATCACATGGTCAAATTGTAGATTCAAATCGCCTCACTCCTTTAATCCGATTAACTTGATAGAAATTATATAATTTTAATATTTCTAGAGTATGTTAGAAAAATAGAATTGTCAATAGATTTGTTTTTTTATCTAAAATTGTCGATTTGTCATTTTCCTAACACGTTTTTCTTCGGTAAATTGAACGTAAATCAAAAAAACAAACAAGCTCTATGGAAGCAGCTTGCCTGTTGACCTTATGTTCAATTTCCCTACGCATTCTCAAAGAATAGTATTCTTCCATTCACGTACCACTTTATTTCCAAAAAGTCCCGTCTGTTTGATGTGCTACATTTAACGTTGCTGCTACATATTGAATCAATTCTGGGCAATAGTAGTAGTCAGTCACTTTTAGTACATTGTCGACATCATGTTCAATGCGTTGAATCGTACTTAATGCCGGTTGGTCTTGTTCCTTATCTCGCACAAATACACACAAGACGACTTGCCCGAATACAACAGTCCATTCCCCTTTCATAAACCGGCTATCCTTTTCCCACTCTGATAACGAATTTGTTCGAATCATCTCTTTACCGAGTTCCTCAGTAACGCCGACGATCTCCATCACTGATTGATCGGTTAACAAATCAGCGATCCTATCAGCATCTCTTTTATTAAAAGCTTCTATATACGTATCAATCACATGATCCTTATTCTTTTTAACCTGCCTATCGATCCCTTGCTTTTCATAATGCCGCATGTTTAATAAGGATTTTCGCGCTCGATAAAGCAAAGACTTCACTGCTCCATCTGTGATTGAAGTCATTTCTACAATTTCTTTGATCCTAAACTCGAATACATCACTTAATAAAAACACAACTCTCTGTCTCGGTGGCAATACGTCACACATCACTTCAAGGGAGTGGCGAATATCAATTGGATCAACTTCTTCCATTCCTATATATTTGTCGATCTCTTCCTCTAACGTAAATGAAATCGCCTTATTACGACGACACTGGTCAATCCATGAATTGGTCGCGATTCGAAACAGATAGGCTTTTGGCTGTACAGATTGATACATAAATGAGAGTTTTGCAAAAGCTTTTAACACTGTTTCTTGCGCTAGATCTTCGGCATCCCACGGAGAACCGGTTAGGTTGAGACAATAAGACCATAATGATGGCCGAAACTCCAAAATCATCGCCTCAAAAGCTTTTCTTACTTTTCGTGATTCTTGATATGTGGTTTCCATTACATCCCTCCGCTCGTTCTTACTAGTATAACGAAAGAAAAGGATAGAATGACGCGGTGAACCAGAAAAAAGATTTAACAAGCAACGAACGTAATGATAGATCATCAAACGGTTGGTCTCGTTTTACTTGCTTTCGGACAATCTCATTTAATGCTTGAGTATCGTATGCATTGCTTATACATATACATCCTTCACCTCAAGCGCGTTGTTAATTGAACGTAGCTATACGAGCGGCTACATACGCTGCATCCTCACCGACTCCATAAAGCAGTGCTGATCCACGCTTATATTGCCAACTTAACCCCAATACGTATAATCCACGTACATTTGTCACACCTCTTGTATGTATAGGTTGGTTCTTTTTTTCTAGAACACCGTCTATCTGAATCCATTCGTAAGAATTACGGTATCCAGTTGCCCAAATAACTGTCTGGACATCTACTGGTTCAGCTGTTTGAAACATTGCTTTTGTTCCTTTAATTGATTGAAGACGATCTTTTATGATTGCTTTCTTTTTAACCGTTTTAATATCGGTGCCAATTACCGGATCGTTCTTTTGGAGCTTGCGCCCTATTGGAGACCTAACAGATTGGTTCGCAATTCTTAATCGCTCAAACCACCAAAACAAACTCTTCCTTAGAAACGTTTGAGGTAAGGTTTTTCTTTTTTTTACTGCAAGATAGCACAACTTTATGGCTACTCGTTAGTTCTGCGGCGATTTGTACACCAGTATTACCTGCGCCAACAACGAGCACAGTGCCGACCGGAATTTGAGCTGGATTCTTATACTCTGAAGCATGCAGCTGGTACAAGTCTGTTTGTTTACCCTGCACGAATTCAGGTACAAATGGCGTATGAAATGCTCCAGTCGCAACAACTACTTGTGTGGCTGATACGTCTTACCAGAGCTCACATGAATTTGGAAGAGTAGTCCAGCTTTTTCGAGTTTTGTAACTTTCGATCGATTGATAACAGGTAGTTTAAATTCATTCTTATAAATGAACAAATAACTAGCTATCTCATCTTTTGTTGGGTACCCATCTGGATCTCCATTTAACGAAAGTCCAGGTAATGAACTATACTTTCTTGGCGTAAAAAGAACAAGCGAATCATAGCGTTTCTTCCACGAATCGCCAGCATGTGCTTGTTCATCAAGGATAAGAAACGACTTATCTTTTTCCTTTAAATAATAGCCGACTGAAAGCCCTGCTTGTCCTCCACCTATTACAATCACATCGTAAGTCATTTCAAATTCTCCCCCCATTCTATGTAGTCAAAAAAAGGCGTTAGCTCAAGTCTAACGCCTTTCCCCTAATCATCCTCTTTCACTCGTAGTAACCGTAGCCCATTGGCCGTAACGAGCAATGTAGCACCAACATCGGCAAGGATTGCAATCCAGAGGGTTAACCACCCTGGTAAAACAAGCAACAGTGCAAGTAGTTTGATTCCTAATGAAAAGCTAATGTTTTGCTTGATAATCGTTAACGCACGGCGACTAAGTTTAATGGTATAAGGAAGTTTTCTTAAATCATCTCCCATTAATGCCACATCAGCTGTTTCAAGTGCTGTATCTGTACCAGCTCCGCCCATAGCAATTCCGACCGTTGAGGCAGCTAATGCAGGTGCATCATTAACGCCATCGCCTACCATCGCTACTCTTCCATGCTTTTTCGTAAACGATTTAATGTAATTGAGTTTATCAGCGGGCATTAACTCTGATTGGACACGAGTCACGCCAATTTGCTTTCCAATCGCTTGAGCTGTGCCATGATTATCACCAGTTAGCATAATCGTTTCCTTAATGCCGAGATCGTGTAGACGATCGATAACTTCTTTACTTGATTCTCTGACCTCATCCGCGACAGCATAATCGCTTTAATGCCGTCACTTGTGCCTACGAGTAAAGCAGTCTTGCCTTGTTGTTGTAAGAATTCCACTTTTGAACGCAAATCACTAGGAACACTCGTTGCTAACACGTCATCAAACAGGTTCATGTTCCCGATGTAATACATCGTGTGTGCGAACTCGCCTTTAATTCCCTTTCCTGTAATGGATGAAAAGTTTTTAATTTCTACGTTTTTGAAAGAAACCTCCGTGTGTTCTGCTTTTTTAATAATGGCAGACGCAAGGGGGTGTTGAGACCGAGATTCAAGAGCAGCAATAACGGTAAGGAGTTCGAGTTCGTTTACCTGACCAATCGTTGTAAAATCCGTTACAACAGGAACCCCTTTTGTAAGTGTTCCTGTTTTATCAAAGGCAATCGCTCTTAACCTTCCAGCTTCCTCTAAATAAACCCCGCCTTTAACCAACACACCGTTTTTCGCTGCATTTCCAATTGCAGTCACAATTGCTACTGGTGTCGAGATAACAAGGGCACATGGACACCCAACAACAAGTACGGCAAGCCCTTGATAAATCCATACCTCCCACGAAGCGCCAGCCAAAAGCGGTGGCAGAATTGCTACTAGGAAAGCGACACCAATAATGGCTGGTGTGTAGTACTTGGCAAAACGATCGACAAACGCTTGAGAAGGTGCTTTTTCCGCCTGAGCATCTTCGACCAATTGAATGACCTTTGAAATCATCGTGTCTTCTACTTGTTTGGTTACTCTAACTTCTAAGAAACCTTCTTCATTTAATGTACCTGCAAACACATCATCATTTACTTGCTTCTCAACTGGAATCGATTCACCCGTAATAGCCGCTTGATTAATAGACGAATTTCCCCCAACGACAACGCCGTCCATCGCCAATTTCTGCCCCGGCTTCACAATCATAATATCGTCGATTTTAATGTCTTCAACCGCAACCGTCATTTCTTGGCCGTTTCGTTTAATAAGTGCTTCGCTTGGCGCGATATCCATCAGTGAACGAATCGACTGCCTTGCTCGGTCCATCGAGAATCGCTCTAATGCTTCACTGATAGCAAACAAGATAACAACAATCGCACCTTCAGTCCACTCTCCAATGATCGCAGCTCCTATCACAGCCACTGTCATCAACGTTCGCATATCAAACTGGAGTCGCATTAAATTCATAAATCCAACTTTAAAAAGGGAATACCCACCAATTACCATCGATGAAGCAAACGCAAGCACCGTGACAAGATTGTCTTCACCATTAACAACTAAAGACAAAAGTCCAAATGCTAAAAAGAGCAAAGAACCAATGATCGTTGCATGTTTTTGAATAAAGGAAAGATGATTATGTTCTTGCACGATTGAGCTTTTTTCACTCGCTCATGTTCTGGTCTAACTTTTAACTTCTCAAACGATCCCGCTTTTTCAAGCTCCTCAACACTTGCTTCTCCATAAACAGTAATCTTTGATGCGCCAAAGTTGACCTCAGCATCCACAACACCTGAGAGATTCTTTACATTTTTCTCAAACGTTCCGGCACAACCTGCACACGAAAATCCTTCTACACGAAAAACAGACTTTTCCTGATTAGACACGACTTTGCACTTCGCTACTATGGATAACCGCCACTTCAACTAATTGGCGGACATGGTCATCATCTAACGAATAAAAGACGAGCTTGCCTTTTTTTTGGCTTTTGGCAAGACCTAAGTTGCGTAAATGCCGTAAATGATGGGACGCTGTTGCCGTTGTTGAACCAATAATATTTGCGACATCACAGACACATAGTTCATCTTCTTGTAGCAAGGCGTATGCAATCTTCAGGCGCGTCTCATCGGATAACGCTTTGAACAAATCGGCTACTGGAACAAAATTTCGCTTGCCCATCTCACCGGAAATTCGATTCACCTTTTCCTGATCAAAGCAAAACACATCACATGTATCTTGATTCACTTTCGTACCATTCATCTACTCCACCTCACTCAAACAGTCATTTGATTATTAGTTTATTCTTGCTTTTGATGTATGTCAATATAATATTCAAATAAATGTTTGAATGTCACATACGAAAGGGACTAATCTTTGGAGAATAATCGTACGAAGGAAGTGGTATAAGATACAACAAGCCGTTTTAACCTGACGCAAACCTTCGAAAATTCTGCCGTTAAAGGCGGTTAACTGCTTTTTCTAAATGAGAGTGGAATACCTCATTTAAATCTTCATTTCGAACTAGCTCTTGAGCAATAACTGCAGTAAAATCAGACATAGCGAAGTCTTCTTTTCTGTGAATTTGGTGTGGTAACTCAATTCTACTAGAAAAAGGGCTTCCTTTTTTCGTGCCATTATTCATTTACACACAAGGTATTTTACGCTCTCGGTTCCGCCAACAGATCGTAGAATGTAAAGACAATGATTGTTTCTTTTCCCAAAAGACCCTTTAAAACAATCTAATTCATGTTACACTTATAAACATTGCTTTTAAGTTGCTTCTTTTTCGTAATAGGAAGTTTGTCAATTGAATAAAACGGGTATTGTCGATACGTGCAGAAATTTGTTCTACACAGTAATCTAGAGAGGACGTTATTTTTGAAAAGTACAACGAAAGTGTTTTATATTTCTATTGTCATTTCTTTAGCCTTTATTTTATGGGGCGTTTTAGCTCCAACCAATATGTCTGAAATTACGACATCGATTCAGACGTTTATTTCATCTGATCTCGGCTGGTTCTACTTATTGTCAGCCACTTTTTATATTGCCGTAGCTGTTTATTTAATTGCAAGTCCATATGGACGGATTAAATTAGGAAAGCCTGATGAGGAACCAGAATATAGTTACATGACTTGGTTTGCTTTTCTCTTTACAGCAGGAATGGGAATTGGTCTTGTATTCTGGGGCTCGGCTGAACCATTATCTCATTATTTCATTCCAGCTAATGCAGAACCAGGTACAAAACAAGCAGCGGCTGAAGCCATGCGCTATTCAATGTTTCATTGGGGCATTCACCCTTGGGCCATTTATGCTGTTGTTGCTTTAACGCTTGCTTACTTTCAATACCGCAAGGACGAGCCAGCCTTGTTTAGTTCAACGTTTAGACCATTAATTGGGAACAGAGTGAATGGAGTACTAGGTAAAACGATTGATGTATTTGTTGTTTTTGCAACGGTTTTTGGTACAGCAACTTCTCTGGGATTTGGAGCTGCACAAATTACAGCAGGTCTTCGCTACATATTTCCTTCACTAGAGTCGTATTCTGATACACTATTTCAACTCGTCATCATCTTAATTGTTACAGTGTTATTTAGTATCTCTGCTCTATCTGGTATTAATAAAGGGATTCGAATTCTGAGTAACTTTAATGTTCGTTTAGCGATTCTTTTAATGGCGTTTATCTTAATATTAGGACCTACAAGCTATATTATGGGTGTGTTCACTCAAGGAATTGGGTCTTATGCAGGCAACTTCTTAGGTATGAGCTTTAGCCTTGATGTATATGATCCTGAATCTTCTTGGGTCCAAGACTGGACATTGTTTTACTGGGCTTGGTGGATTTCTTGGTCTCCTTTTGTTGGGGCCTTCATTGCCCGCGTTTCACGTGGACGTACGATTCGTGAATTTGTAACTGGTGTTATTGCTTTACCCGCTTTATTTGGTGCTTTATGGTTTGCCGTATTTGGTGGATCTTCCATGTACTTTGAAAATGAAGGTGCAGGTCTTTTTGAAGCAATGGGTGGAGGCGACCAACCAGAGATCGCGCTCTTTGCTTTACTCGAGCAGTTCCCGCTCACTTTTATTATTTCTTTAATTACAATCCTGTTAATTGCTTCGTTTTTGTTACTTCAGCCGATTCAGCAACCGTTGTTCTCGGTATGCAAACAACAGGTGGGATGCTTAATCCTCCAAATGTCGTTAAACTAATCTGGGGTCTTGTCGTTTCAGGTACTGCTGCTGTTTTGCTTACAAGTCCAACGGGATTAGAAGCACTGCAAACGGCTTCCATTATTGGAGCACTTCCTTTTGCGATTATTATCATTCTCATGATTTGGTCTCTCTTAAAAGAGTTACGAAATGAGAAAAATATCCTTACGGTAGATAAAGAACGCATTCGTCATGAACGTATACAATTACGAAATCAACGAGAGCAACTGAAACAGCAACAGGCACAATTAAAGCAAGAACAAGAGAAATTAAGACGAAAACAAAAAGAAAACAAAAAAGAGAAATAAGAAAAAAGCTACCGAGCAGTGCTGGCCGGTAGCTTTTTCCTACTACAACACTGAAGGTCTCCCTTCTTCTATATATATACTTGTTTATCGTGCCAAACGTTTACGCCGGACAAACGGTAACAACAACCACCAAACAAGAATGACTCCATAACCAAGCATCGATAAGATCGTCCATAGTGTGCCTGCTTGTAACTCTGCTACAAAATGGTCAAACTCCGTCATTTCCTTGTCCCTTTCAATACTATTAATAAACAAAAGAATAGGAACTGATATCGAAAAAAGGACAACTGCAAAGGAAAGCCTTCTCATTTTATTTCTCAATATACTTCGGATAGCCATCACAAACGTGACAATGATAACAAGATAGTAAATGAGCCAAACCCAACCTGGAAGTGTCTCCCAATACATGTTTTTATCTCCTTCAAGTAATCTACGACTAGTCTATGATGACATCCAGCTAAATAGATGTTCTTTAATCATCTAATCATCGACATGAACAATAGACGAGTTTTTTATCGTTTGCGCTTGAACATACTCATCTTGAAGCAATCCCCAAACCGCACAATCTTTGTATTGATTTTTTGAATTACGAATCATATGTTTAATGATGCCTTCTTGTTTCATGCCCACTTTACTCATGATTCTTCCAGAGGCAGGGTTATCGATATTATGTGCAGCTTCAATTTTATGAATATCCATCTGTTGAAAACCAAATTCAATGATTGCTTTTAATGCTTCCGTTCCATATCCTTGATTCCACCACATAAATCCAATCGAATAACTAACCGAACAGTTTTCAGTGACACGGTCAAAATCATATAAATCAATCTCGCCAATGAGCACGTTCCTCTCTTTTAAAACAATCGCCCAATAACAAAAGGATTCTTTCTGATAACCTTCTACAATCTTATTGACCCTCTCTCTTGTTTCCGAGACAGACTGATGAGGTGCGCTAACACGATTGTCCGACACACGTGAGTCGGAGAGCCAATGGTCAAATACGGTTTGGCTATCGGCATCGGTGAATTTACGTAAATACAATCGTTCTGTTCAATCATTGGAGTTCCTAAATAAGTAAGCATCTTTATTCCCCTTTTCAATGGTCACTCCTCTTCATTATATAAAATCTTCAGTCACCTGTTTTAATGTTTTCCTATTTAAAGAATCAATGAACAAAAACCCCCTTTCAAAGGGGGGCTACAACGCTATCATAAATCCCATAGTATATATTAAAAAATCGAACTAAATTTTCTAGTCCGTTCGTTGATGCTACTTAATGCCCATACACTGGGTGTGCCACATATGGCTCTTCCAAACTTGACATCTCGCCCTCATCAAGTTTAACCGACAATGCTGCAACCGCATCTTCAAGGTGATGGATTTTCGTCGCCCCAACAATTGGTGCCGTAATTGGCTGTTTGTTTAAGACCCATGCAAGTGCGACTTGTGCACGAGGAATGTCTCGCTTAGCAGCAATCTCTGCAACCTGGTCGATGATGCTGCGATCCGCATCAACCATTGCACCAACGAGACGGTCTCCTGCTTCATCATTACCAGAGCGCGTTGTCTGTTCTTCCCAGTCACGTGTGAGTCGCCCTTTTGCAAGTGGGCTCCATGGAATTACGCCAATCCCCTCTGACTCACAAAGCGGTAACATTTCCCGCTCTTCTTCTCGATAAAGTAAATTATATAAATTCTGCATTGAGACAAATTTTGTCCACCCATGCTGCTCTGCAATATGCTGCGCCTTCATGAATTGCCAAGCATACATTGAGGATGCACCAATATAGCGCGCTTTACCAGCCTTAACAACATCATGCAGCGCCTCCATTGTTTCTTCAATTGGCGTCGTGTAATCAAAACGATGAATCTGATACAAATCAACGTAGTCTGTGCCAAGTCTCTTTAAGCTGTTATCAATTTCATTCATAATCGCTTTCCGTGACAAGCCACCACTATTCGGACTTTTTTTCATCGGAAAATACACTTTTGTCGCAAGAACAACCTCATCTCGACTTGTAAAATCCTTTAAAGCACGACCAACAATTTCTTCACTTGTTCCATCGGAATAGATATTTGCTGTATCAAAGAAGTTAATGCCCAGGCCAAGCGCTTTTTTAATAAATGGCCTACTCGTTTCTTCATCTAGAGACCACGGAGCAATACCTCGTTCCGGCATCCCGTAACTCATACAGCCAAGACAAATACGTGACACATCCAAACCTGTGCGACCTAACTTGATATACTCCATCCTCTGAACACTCCTTTATTATTAAAAATTGTCATATAGACTGCTTCTCCATCTCTGGGTGCTGTACCTCCTTTGCTGCCGTTGTTTTCTGCAAAAGTATAAACGCGACAGCGACCATCACCACACAGACCCAATTAACGAAACGAAAACCAGCGATTTGTGCAATAAAACCACTGCTTAAGCTACCAACTAGCCTCCCTAAAGTCGAGCCATTTGAATAAACGGTAGCGGCAATCCCAGGAGACGTAGGAATTAAATCGCTAAAGTAACTTAAACCATTACCCATTAACACCGCTACAAGCGTTGCCTGAAACAGTTGAGCGACGATGAGCTGCCAGGAAGCGGTCGCAAATGCTAAACCAACAAAATAAATGGCGGCAACTACGCACCCTAATAAGATAAATCGATGGTTACTGATCCGCTTCCCTAACGATCCAAAGAACAGCATAATTGGAATTTCTAGCCCTGCACAAATGCTGACAACTAACCCTACATCAGCATGGCTACCACCTAGTACATTAACAATAAAGAGAGGAGTGTTAATGCCATTAATGGCATTAACAGCAAATAAAAAAATAAACGCTATAAACGGTAAAGCGATTCCTTTATGACGCAAAGAGGCGATACTTGTTTTTTTCTTCGCAGCACCTTGCCCCTCCGGCATTTTCCTATTTTTCAAGAAAAAGATCACTAATGTAGCAATCGTCAAGAAAATCATTGATGTTGCCAAAAACAACCCAACATAACCAAGTGTTGCAAGCAAAAGTGTACCGAGCAACGGCCCTATGAGAAACCCTAATGAAACAAGCGAGCGTAACGTTGATTTTGCGAATGTTTTATCATCTGACTTACTTTCATTTGCAGATTCTTGTGCATACGCAAAGATTTGTGGCATCGCCGCAGCACCAAAGCCGTTAAAGAAACTCACTGAAAGCAACAGAAAAAAGAAATTTTCAAATAATAAATACGATCCATATCCAACCGCAGATGAGAACAAAGCTGCAACAATGAGCCATTTCCGGTCAACTCCGCTATCAGAATAAGCGGCAATAAATGTGTTTGCAAGCACTCCTGCAAGAGACGTCACCGCCATAAAAACGCCAAATGCAGCAGTACTCATGCCAAGCACTTCCGTACCATATAAAGATAAATAAGGCATCGTGATTGAAATACTTGTGCCAATTAAGAGCATGCACACAATAAATAACCCAAACCCTTTAATGACAAACAGATCCTTAAACCGTTTAAGCAAGTTGTCATCTCCTCTAACGCTTTAATAGAAAGCGTTTACTAAAATGCAACCTCCTCTTTTTGAGGAGCCTTTTGTTTCAATCACACTTCTTGGGCGGTTTTGGTTTGGCTCGCTTCCATTTTTTCATAACGGTCAATTTTATAGTCGAGACGGTCAAGCGTATTGTTCATGTCATTTAACCGTAACAAGAGCTGTTCCCGCTGTTCAACCAAGATATCTTTTCGTTCGCTAACCGTTTCATCACCTTGCTGATATAATTTAACGTACTCGATTAAAACCTCAATCGGCAGACCCGCAGCTCGCATGCATTTAGCGAATTCAATCCGACGCACATCTAGATCAGTATACTTTCGTATTCCGCTTGAATGACGTTGCACGCGCGGAATTAATCCAATTCGTTCATAATAACGTAGCGTATCTTGAGAAAGACCTAGCTTCTCACTTACTTCAGATATAAGCATGTTGTTCTCTCCCTTTTTTTTATTCTTATCGTAGCACCTGGAGTTCACTTCAAGGCAAGCTTTTTTACAGATTGTTCACTTTTTTTGTTCCATTCCCTTTCCGCTCACTAGAAAAATAGCAAGCGCAACCATTGTTGATCCACTCATAATTACCCCCATTGGCCAAGCACTCGTTTCAACCGACAATCCAACAAGTGGTGAAACAGTTGCACCAAACAAGTACGGAAGTAACCCCATTAAAGCAGCTGCACTACCTGCCGATGTCCCTGCGCTTCCATTGCGAGGGAGAAACAAGTTGTATTTGCAATACCCACGCACATGAGCATGATAAAGACTGGTAATACAACAAAAACGAGTGGCGCATCAATCAAAAGCATTGAAATGAGAAAGAAGCTTGTGAACACAGAAAGTATAAGTCCATATAAGAGTATTGTCCGCTCTGGAAGGATTGCTACAAAACGCCCTGCAAGTTGGTTTCCAATGATTATGCCTATTCCATTAAGAGCAATTAATAAACTATAGGCACTAGGTGTGACGCCATAGAACGTCTGGTACAAAAAAAGGCGACCCAGCAACAAAAGCAAATGCACCAGCCATGACAAAGCCTTGTGCAAGTGCAATCCCAAAAAACACCCGCTCCTTAACAAGATCCCCGAACGTAAGAACTGTTTGTTTTAAATTGTTTTTAGAACGACGTGATTCTGGTAACGACTCCTCAAACGTTACGCAGACAATGACAACCATCACCACCGTAATTAACGCAAGCACGGCAAATACACTCCGCCAACCAGTGGCCTCTAAGATTGTGCTGCCGATAACAGGGGCAAGGATCGGTGAAAGTCCAGTCATAACCATCAGCATTGAGAAAAACTGTGTTAACGATTTTCCGGAATACAGATCCCTCGCGATTGCCCGAGCAATAACGACACTAGCCGAGGCAGAAAAACCTTGCAAAAAACGAGCGACGATAAACACCCAAATGGATGGTGCAAAAAAACAAAGCAACGAAGCAGCGATATAAAGGAACAGGAAGAATACAAGCGGTTTCTTCCTCCCACGCGCATCACTGATTGGTCCAATGATTAGCTGTCCGCATGCAAGACCAAGCAACGCGGCAGTTAAACTAAGCTGCACAAGTGAGGCGTTTGTTTGAAAGTTTTCCGCAATCGCAGGAAAACTCGGTAAATACATATCGACCGTGAGTGATCCAAAGGCTGCGAGCGACCCAAGCATGATCGCTAACCATAATCGACTTCCTGAATGTACCGGTCGAGGTTCGGTCCGAGTTGATTCCATATGTCCCTCCTCACTGAAATTTTTTTATATCTGCATAGACTACATGCTGGAGTGGGCTCCAAGTCAAGTGGTGAAGTTGCCGTTTTTCTTAAAGATGTTTTTTCAATTGGTGTCAAAATATCAATGCAAAAAGAATCCAGATATAAACAAACATGAGAAACGCGTTTTCTTTAGCAAGCCGTACTAGTACTGTATGTAAGGCAGACCATTCAAAAAAACATGCTTTGTTCGTTTTAATACAACCAGTTCGCTAATGACTTTGAAACAAGCTACCCTTTCTGAGTTATCATGCTTTGATTATAGTTCCACCACCAGCCCCTCTCTTTTGGTGCCGGATTTTTACGATTTACTTCTAAAAGAAAAAGGCAGAACTCACTATTGTTTTCAAAGATTAGTTTCATGCTCCAGACAACCATTTCCATTTTATATACATACATTCACGCTCATTTTATTTTTTCCCAACCTATCATTTGCACTGATTCCTCCCTTTTATTAGAATTCTGTTATAAAATAAATACAGAATACTTAGCAAATTGATAATCTTGTACACAAAAAAGGAGGCTCCTATGAAGAAAACAAGCCAGTTATTCAGCGTTTTATTGGTTTTTGGTGTCAGCTTCACCAGCAGCTTCCCTACTCATGCACAATCTGGAACCAATACGGAGTCAGAGTATGTCAACCCTGACCGTGATGATGAAGGAACTGTTGACACCGGTGACTTAGGTATGGTCGTCACTGCTCACCCAGAGGCCTCTGAAATTGGAGCCGACGTACTAAAAAACGGCGGGAACGCAATTGATGCGGCAGGAGCGGTTCATTTTGCGCTTAACACCGTTGAACCGATGATGTCAGGAATTGGTGGTGGTGGTTTTCTCATGTATTACGAAGCAGAGGAAGACCAGGTACACATTCTTGACAGCCGTGAACGCGCTCCGTCGGGCGCAACGCCCGACATGTTTCTTGATCCTTCACAGACCGTAACAGGACCGGGGCAATTTTTGTTTGGCGCAATTGAGCAGAACTATGAAGATGACAATCAGTTTCAAATAAGCGATATAACAATTTCTGATTTAGATGATGGTGAAACATTATTTTCGTATCAATTTGATGGTGAACCTGGAGCTAAACTGCCAGATGATGCATTTGCGACTCAATTTGAAAGAGGCACTGTACTAGACGACAGCGGACTGCTTACGTTTGGAGAACCTCATGGAACAAACCGGTCTTCTTTTTTAAGACTTGAACCATCCATGGTGGAAAGTGAAAACAGTGAGTTGCTTGTTCGTTTCAAACTAGATGATCCTGGTGATGACCGTCGCATGCGCTTTTGGCTCCGTTCAGACGCGTTTAGACCAGGAAGCACATATGCTGTCAACGGGTACGGCGTTGAAATTGATACGAAAGCTAATGAATTAAAGCTGATTCGCTCCAAAGAAGGAACATCCACCACTTTGGAAACGATGCCTTATGATGAGTCCACTACCTGGCAGTCTTTACGCTTCCAACTAGACGATAGTGAGTTAAAAGCGCGCCTTTGGGAAGATGGCGAAACTGAGCCTGATTCGTGGATGGTTGAAACAGTCGCCGCTGGTGCACTCCCTTTTTCTGAACGAGTTGAGAGTGGTCTTTCTGTCGGTATTCCTGGTTCGTTAAAAGGACTGGAAGCCGCTTCGGATGAGTGGGGGACGATGTCATTTGCGTCTTTAATTGAACCATCGATTGATCTGGCCGAAAATGGTGTCACCGTCAATTGGGTACTCGCTGAAGCAATTAAGAGCAACGAGTCCAAGTTAAAAAAGAGCAGCGGAAGTGAGATCTTTTTTGATGATGAAGGAGAGCCGTTAAAAGAAGGTGACCAGCTTATTCAATCCGACCTCGCTTATACATTTTCGTTAATTGCCGAGCATGGTTCCGATGTGTTCTATGATGGTGAGATTGGCGAAGCCATTGCCTCTGCCGTCCAAGATGCAGGAGGAAGCTTAAATATCGATGACTTTAAAGATTACGAAGTGAGCAACCATGAGCCAATTTGGGGCAGCTACAAAGGATACGAGATTGCGACGATGCCCCCGCCAAGTTCAGGTGGATTAACGATGTTGCAACTTTTGGCTATGTCAGAACAACTTGAGTTAACAGATCAAGACGTCCGTTCCGCTTCAAAATACCACCTCCTCACCGAAATGATGCGTCTCGCTTATGCAGACCGAGCGATGTACATGGGCGATCCTGAGTATGTTGATGTTCCACAACAAGGGCTTTTGCATGAGGACTACATCGCCAAACGCGTCACGCAAATCGATGTTGATCAAGCAAGTCAAGAAGGCAAGGCAGGTGATCCGTGGCAATACGATGAGGGCGAGCCATTCTCTACCATCAAGCAACCTGATGATAAAAAGGAAGGTCAAACAACCCATTTCACGATTGCAGATCAATGGGGCAATTGGGTTTCTTATACAACAACAATTGAACAAGTATTTGGTTCCGGAATCGTCCCAGACAGTTATGGGATCGTTTTAAATAATGAACTGACAGACTTTGATGCCATTCCAGCGGTGCCAATCAAGTGGAACCAGGGAAGCGTCCGCTTAGCAGCATGACGCCAACCATCGTCTTTAAAGATGATAAGCCATTCATGACAGCTGGTTCTCCCGGCGGTGCAACAATTATTTCGTCGGTTACCCACGTCCTTATGAATACGCTTGGTTACAACATGCCTCTAAAAGACGCCATTGAAGAACCTCGAATCTATACAAATGCAACAGCTGCACTAAGACACGAGTCTGGCATCGCTGATAATGTCCTACAAGCATTAGTCGACATGGGGCATAGACTCGAAGAAAGACCTGTAGAAATCGGCAATGCCAACAGCCTCCTTTATGATAAAAAAGCAGGCGTTTATGTTGGAGCTGCGGACTCCTCTCGTGAAGGATCAGCAATCGGCATTAAATCCGAAGCTCAAGAGAACGAGTAATTGTCGATGAAACCTGATCAAACAACCATTCTATAGCATTCATTGTCTTAGTCTATAAATGAAAAATACTTCTAGGTTGTCGACAAAGTCGATAACGACCCACACTGAAAAGAAAACGCTTGTCTACAGCCTGAAAGCGCCACTGTGATAGTGGCGCTTCTTTTATTATGTAAAAACCGTCTATGAATGTAGCACTCATAGACGTAGATCCGATTTATACCGCAGTAAAGATATTTCGTTTCCCACCACTGTCTTGAACAACTGCTAATCCGAGGATTGCTTGTACGAGTGCTCCTGAATCTAAGTTCTGAGCATCAACGATATAAGCAACTGTTCCTCCACCGATCGGGAAATTGTTACATCCAATAATATAAAGATTTCCTTGTGCGATTGAAAAGTTCTTAACACCTGGAGCACCTGGTCCTGGACTTGTGCATCCTGAATCTGCTTGATCTCCTTTAAATGTTAATACGATTACTTCACCAAGAGTTGGTACTGGGATTCTAATAGCCATACGATCTCTCCTAGCATTCAAATTGAATTACCAACACATTCTATGTCGCATTCTCTTCTCGCTTGGACAGATAGATCTACTAAAAATCAAAATGATGATTGAACCTATGAATCATCATTCGTAGACTTGTACTGTTCTGAAAATTGCATTATAATTATGAAATCGGTTCTAGAAGAATATCCCATCGACACCCTTACGCTATTAATCATTCTTGCAGTAGGTTGATCACTAAAAGGATTAAAAATAAAAGGTTGGGTTTTCATGAGTCAACAAGTCATACGGATATTCGTTATTTCCGTATCCGCTTACGCAATTGTTTATTTGTATCTACCGATTGCCTCTTCTTTTTAGTCGTAAACATGACATATGCTTTTGCTTTTCTCAACTTTCATTATACGTTTACTGATGAATCCCGCTAAAAGCAATTATCATAACAACTAGAAGCCCTCTATAGAAGGCTTCCCATCATAAAAAAACAACTCACTACTAAACGCTTACCAGCTTCGCTTCGTCACGATACATTGCCAAGTCAATGTGATAAGTGGTCCTGTAGTTATTTAAAGCAACAACTACCGCACCAGGTGCAGTCCAAGTCCTTACATATTCTTCCCATGACCCATCTGACTGAAGCATTGAAAACAAGCCATCTCCCCACCTTTTATTGAATGCTCCTTATTTATTCAACATAGCCGCAATGATTTCTGAAGTCACTTCTTCTGTAGAGTGAGACCCACCAAGATCTGGTGTTAATATGCCTTTGCTCGTCACTTTTTCAATTGAATTAAGCAGATGTGTGCCAAGTTCGGTCTCCCCAAACTGATCAAGCATTAATTTTGCTGTCCAAATTTGGCCAATTGGATTAGCAATACCTTTGCCAAGAATATCTGGAGCGGAACCGTGAACTGGTTCAAACATCGACGGGTACTTGCCATTTACGTTTATATTGGCAGCAGGGCAATACCGATACTTCCCATAATAGCGGCTCCAATGTCCGTTAAAATATCCCCAAATAAATTAGAAGCAACAATGACATCAAACTGCTCGGGTTTCGTCACAAAAAAAGCGGCTAACGCATCAATGTGCTGTGAATCGGTTCGTACACCTTCATAATCTTTGCTTACTTCTTGGAAAACCTCGTCCCAAAACGGCATTGAATGGATGATGCCATTTGACTTCGTCGCACTTGTTACTTGTTTATTTCGTTTTAATGCTAAGTCAAACGCATAACGCATCGCTCGTTCTGTTCCTTTACGTGTAAAAATCGCGTTTTGGATCGCAACTTCGTCTTCCCCGCTATGTATTCGACCGCCTGAAGAGCTATACTCCCCCTCACTATTCTCACGGACAACAAGCAAATCAAAGTCTTTTGGATTTGCAAGTGGCGACTGAATCCCTTGAAGCACCTTAGCAGGTCTTATATTAATGACTTGTTCAAACTCACGCCGGATTTTAATTAATAAGCCCCATAATGAAATATGGTCTGGAACCAATTTCGGATTGCCAACTGCTCCTAAAAAGATGGCATCAAACGGCTTTAATTGTTCCAAACCGTCTTCCGGCATCATCATACCGTGTTCTAAATAATAATCTGAGCTCCATGGAAATGAAGTGAAGTCAAACGTTATTCCCCCGTGCAATTCCGCAACCGCTTTCAATAAACGTTCTGCTTGAGGCACAACTTCTTTTCCAATTCCGTCCCCTGGGATACTTGCAATCGTCAAATGCTTCATCATACATCCTCCTCAATCTATTTTGTTTTGATTCGACTAAAGCGTCGTCGGTCGACCGTCGATTTGATAGAATTATACTATCATTCTCACTTATCCGCAAGATCACTTTTTGCTGTTGTTGCCACGTCTCGCAAACTGAGATATGCTTTCTATGAGAGTAGAGGCATGGTTCCTCCCAAAAGATAGAGCGTTCATTTTTTTTAAGAGGAGATATTTATGACTGAGTTTAAAGTAAGCAAGCCCACACCTTATTATTTACAGTTTTACTCCCAAATTAAGAAAATGATTTTTGAAGGGACATTAAAGCAAGGGAGTCGAATTAACGAAACGCAGCTAGCAAAAGACTTTGGCGTCAGCCGCTCACCTGTCAGAGAGGCGATGCGGTTGCTTGAAAAAGACGGCTTGCTGATTGCGGATGATAAGAATGGGTTTACCGTGTATTCATTATCTGTAAAAGACGTTGAAGAAATCTATAAAATCAGAATGGCACTTGAATCATTAGCAGTTGAACTTGTCGTCGATGAGGCAAGCGAAAACGATCTGCTCGTCATCGAAAACCAACTTGCCCAAGCAGAAGACGCAATCAACCGCAAGGCAGAAGAAGAAACGATTATTGAGTTAAACAAAAACTTTCACCACCTCCTTGTGGATTTCAGCAACAACCGCCACCTGAGCACACTGCTCGACAATGTGAATGTCTTGATTTACTTTTGCCGAGTCCTTAATTTTAGAAACAACCGTGCCTCCGAGATTTTAAGCGAACATAAATCAATTTTTGCAGAAATAAAAAAAGGCGACAAAC